>NZ_JBDNWF010000009.1:0-90904 GCF_047721125.1 Acetobacter papayae
GGCCGGGGCCGGTGCGGGCTGGCGTGGGGCAAGGCGGCTATAGGCCTGCGCATGGGCCATGCGGGGCGAGAAGGCACAGGCAACGGCAGCGAACGCGCAGCCAGCAAAAAGAACGCGACGCATCAGAACGTGTCTTTCAGGCGGTTGGTGTAAGAGGTGGCAGGCAGTACGATCTGGTAGGTGTTCGGCTGGGTAGCAGCGGCCGTGCCATCAGGCAGGGTCAGGGGCTTATAGGTATTGACCAGTGTCAGATCAGGTGAGTTCCCCGCTCCTGCTGTTGTAGGGTTGGCTGGGCCTGATGCTGCGGGGTTATGACCACTCAACATTGCCATGGGCCAGAAGACGGGAATGGTCGTGATCTGGGTGATGTTATAGTTGCCATTCTGATAGGTGATTGCGTAATTGTTCAGCCCCGTGCCGCGAACGTCGCTGATTGTAATAGCGTAGGATCCCCCGCCACTGTGGCTGTCTGCGGTGGTAGAAAGGCTCACACTGGAGACGGTATCCCCATTGACCAGGCCGCTGGTTCTGAAGGCGGTATTATCGAGCACGGGTGTCTGCCCATAGGTGCCAGTCTGGTTGAGAGCGGTAATGGTCAGGGCTGCTGGAGTAATACTGTAGGTGCCTGTCGTGTAGGTAATGGTGTAATTGCCCAGCCCTGTGCCACTAGCGTTGTTGGCTGTAATGGTATAGGCGCCGACACCACTCTGGCTGGTGGTGTTGCTAGAGAGACTGATACTTGAAACGGTATTCCCATTGACCAGACCGCTGGTTTTGAAGGCGGTATTATCGAGCACGGGTGTCTGCCCATAGGTACTGGTCTGGTTGAGAGCGGTAATGGTCAGGGCGGCGGGGGTAATGCTGTAGGCACCTGTTACATAGTTAATGGTGTAGTTGCTCAGTCCTGTGCCACTGGCGTTACTGGCTGTGATAGTATAGGAGCCGACACCGCTCTGGCTGGTGGCGCTGGTGGTAAGGGTCGCGCTGGAAAGCGTATCGCCATTGAGCAGGCCAGTGGCTTTGACATCAGCAGTGTTCAGCGTGGGGTTTTGCCCATAGGTGGCTGTCTGGTTGAGAGCGGTGATGGTCAGGGCCGCAGGCGTGATGGTGTAGGCACCTGCTGTGTAGGTAATGGTGTAGTTGCTCAACCCTGTGCCACTGGCGTTGTTGGCTGTAATGGCATAGGAGCCGACACCGCTCTGGTTGGTGGCGTTGGTAGAGAGGCTGACATTGGAAACGGTATCCCCATTGACCAGACCGCTGGTTCTGAAGGCGGTATTATTGAGCACTGGTGTCTGCCCATAGGTGCCTGTCTGGTTGAGAGCGGTAATGGTCAGGGCTGCGGGTGTTACTGTGTCAGTGCCAGCATAGGTGACCTGATAGCCTGTCGCGGTTGCTCCATGCCCGATCAGCTCGGCGGAACTGTTGACATTGCTGTTCGAATTCACGCCGGGGTAGAGCCATGTCAGCGAACGAGTGTCGGTTAGGCTTGTCGCATTGTTACCCGACTGATCGAGAATGGAAGTGATGGTAATGGTCGGCGTGCTCTGGCCATAGATCTGGGTTCCTGAAGCGGTAATAATAACATATGGCAGCGCAGCCAGTAGGGGGTAAGGCGATCCCGCTACCCAGTCAGCCGAATTGCTGAAACGGCTTGTTGAACCCTGCAACCATTGCGTTGTGGTTAGGCCGGTAACGCCATTGCCTAAGTTTAGGCCAGCATTGCCGCTTTGCCCGGTTGTTGTTGTGTCAAAATAATCATGACTGAAATATTGGCTGTCTGCATAAGTAGAAGAAGCTTCGTTATTGAGGCCACCGATAAGACCCCCAACCATTCCTGTGCGCGAATTGACAGAGCCGGTGGAATAACTGTCAAGGATCAGTTGGGACGGATCATTAACATCATCATGACCGACAAGCCCACCGCTATTGGTGGTTGTGCTATTACCCGTGACGTTTCCGGTCGCGTATGTTTCTTCAATATGGCCATAATGATTCTGGCCAACCAGTCCGCCCGCCAGATTGCCGCCTGAAACATTGCCTGTGGCATATGATGTTTTAATTGTGCCTGAAGCGTTCCACCCTGCCAGACCGCCGATAAAATTATAGGTATTGCCGGTATTGTTGCTGCTCACATCTCCTGAAGCAAAGGAGGATGTGATCGTGCCAGAGTTCCAGCCGACCAGCCCGCCTATATATGTCGTATCACCGCCCGATACGGCGGCAGTGGAATAGGAACTGGTAATGGTGTTACCGCTGGCCCCTACATCGCCATTCTGTCCCACTAGCCCACCCACGCTGGTTGTAGAGGTGGCAGACTGAGGGCCTGACACTGTGCCGGTCGTGTAAACAGTCAAGAGCGTGCCGCCACTATTGTAGCCGACCAGCCCACCGACGGAGGCGCCATTTGCGTAAGTGCTGCTGATCACTTCCTGGATCAGGCCGATGTCTTCTATTTTTGCGCCAGCCCCCAATTGTCCGAACAGACCGACATATTGGTCTGTGGCATCAGCTATGGTCAGGTTGGCAATGGTATGGCCAGCACCATAGAAGGTGCCGGTAAAGGGCGTATTTTCCCCAATCGGGCTGGTATTGCCCAAGCCGCTGGCATCAAGATCGGCGGCTAATCCATAATTACCTGCCAGATTGCTGTTGATGGCTGACAGACCCGCGGCGTTTAGAATGACTGTAACGGGCATGCCTGCGTTGGTGCCAAATACCGTATTGCTCCCGGACAGAACCTGCTGGTTGGCGGAAACGCCCAACAGGTAAGGCGTGGTCTGGTTGTTCAGGTTGCCCCATATGGTCGTGTCAAACCTGCTAGGGAGCTCGGCTGCCAGTTGAGTCGTGGTTAGTCCAGTGACAGAATCGCTGCCGCCGTAGCTTTGTCCGCTGGTGGTGGTATCCCAATAGCTGTTTTCTATGGACGAGGAGTTCGTTCCCACCAGTCCGCCTATAGCGTGAATAGCGCTTGTGCTGCTGACTTTTCCGGTACTGTATGTATTGGATATTGTGGCGCTATTAATATTATTGCCTGCAAGTCCCCCGACTGCGTAGAGGAGACCGCTGTTTGTGTTGGCGACATTGCCTGTCGCGTATGCGTTGGTGATTGTTCCACCACCACCGTTATAGCCTACAAGCCCGCCTGCATAGGTGTAGTACGAGGTGGGGAGGTAGACTCCTGAGCTGCTGACGTTCCCTGTCGCGTATGAGTTAGTGATTGTTGCGTAATTCAACCCCACCAGTCCACCGATATAGGCAGCGGGATTCGAGCCGCTGACGTTCCCTGTGGCGTATGCATAGGAGATCGTTCCGCCGCCGTTAAACCCTACCAGTTCGCCGACGGAGCCAAACTCGTTATTGAAATTGTCAGTAACAGTTCCACCAATCAGGCCCACATGACTGATGGTGCCAGAAGTTACGAGGGAGCTGAACAGCCCCACACGCAAATCCACACTATCGTTGATGGTGAGGTTTGAGATGGTATTACCCAACCCGTTGAAGGTGCCGCTAAAGCCGCTTTGCGCCAGAGGCGTGAAGTTACTGATGCTGCTCATGTCGAGCGGTTTGGCCAGAGCGTAGTAGCCGGACGTGCCAACAGCGTTCTGTAATTCGTTGGCAGTGGTAATCAGGGTGTAGCCATGGCCATCGATGGTCAGTGGGCTGCTGCTGGCGGTATTGGCGGCGGTCAGGGAAGAACTGGTGAACTGGATGGTGGAACTGCCAAAGTTCACCGTTCCGTGCCCGGTGCTGGTGCCACCGATGTTGTTGTTTGTGGTCAGGGTCAGCGTGCCCGCGCCACTCACGGTAATATCGGCATTGAGAGTGATGGAGTGATAGGCGGACAGGATCAGGCTGGCGGTGCTGTTCCAGCTTAGGGCGGCGTTGAGCAGAATGTCCCCGCGGCCCGATCCGGTGGTGGCCGATGTCTGCTCGGTTACATTGGTGCCGCTGTTCAGTGCTGCGTTGACGGTGGAGGCTGCGGCACTATCGATTGTCAGGTCATCAGGGTCAAGCAGCCAGCTTCCACCCAGACCGGCGCTGATGGTGGCGGCCCCCATGGCCAGCGTATGGGCCGAGGTCTCGATTGTGCCGCCAGCCCCCTTGCCCTTACCGGTGGCTTTCAGGGTCGCCCCCGAGGCCACGGTGGTGCTGCGCGCCAGATTGGTGCCGCCAATGCTGTCAGTGCCAACAAGGATCTGCCCGCCCTTGCGCCCAGCTTTGGAGGCCGAGGCATTCAGCACGGCCTTGCCGCCAAGGCTTACGGCCGCGCCATTCGCGCGGATGACACCGCCGGAGCCATCGGCATTGGTAGCACTCAGCGTGGTGCTTTCCACAGTTACGGTGCCGTGGGGCGCGCTCAGCCAGACCTGTCCGTTTACCGTTGTGGTGCCGGTGGCCTGCACCAGCCCCTCGCGGTTGCCTGCCAGTGCGTAAACATTCCCCCCGGCCGAGGCCAGCGTGGCGGCGGCGGCCTTAATCCGCCCGGTATTGGTGACGTTGCCCTTGGCCTTGCTGTCGGCCACCACATAGATGCCTGCCGGGCCATCGGCCTCGCTCAGCACCACCTGATTGCCCGCCACCAGAGCCGCTGTGCCGCCAGCGGCACTGATTTCACCACTGTTGCTGACAGCCGCGCCGACCAGCACCACATTACCGTTGGTGCTGGTGATTTTGCCCGCATTGGTCACGGTGCCAGCAGACGTGCCGGACAGGGTGACATTGCCCCCCTTCATGAAGGCACTATTGGGCGTATCACGCGTGGAGGCGACAAAGCTGCCACCTGTGACCACCGTGCCGCCGGGGCCGATCACCACCCCATTGGGGTTGATGAGGAACACCGTGCCGGTAGCCCCCAGATGCCCCTGAAGGGAAGAAAGCTGATCGCCCGTCACCCGGTTGAGGGTCGCGCCACTGCCATTGTTGAACTGGACCGAACCGCCCGCGCCGATGGAGAAACCCTGCCAGTTGATAACCCCGCGCGCGGAGGACTGGTCGATGGTGGTGGTGGCCCCCGTGGTGCTGATCGTGCCAGACCCCGCTACGTACGTGCCCCCCGTGGGCAGGGCCTGCGCCCAGGCAAAACCGGGGGTGAGGGCGGTCACGCCAAGGAGAAGCATGCGGGTCGTCAGGGTCATAGCTCAGCAATCAATTCTGTGTGGGCGGGATGGAGGGCAGATAAATCGACCCCATGTCGACAAATATGCGGTGTGGGAGGGAGTGAGGATTCAAGAAAAATTTTTTAGCAGTGAAGTGGAGATTCTGGTTATTGGAACAATAATGAACTTACTATGATTATTTTCTCTTTAAAAAACCGTATATATCGAAGAAAACACATATTAAATTATTTTTTGTTTCTTGTTTTGCTGTGTTGTTTTTTCAGCGCGTTCTGTTTTTGAGATTTGAAAAATACATATCCATTATTGATCATTTTTTTACCCCGTAGCAAGGCCGGTTTTGCAATGTCCCCAAAAATGTTACACTTGTGAAGTGAGGGGGCCGGTTACGCGGCCTGTGGTGTTGCTAAAGGGACTAAGGCGTAAAGATAAGTATGGCTGGCGATACACCGATTTATGAGGCTGAGGCCCTTTCCACGCTGCCTCAGTTTTTGACATGTCTGGCTTATTGTAATCAGGCCTTGTTGGATATTCACAAGCAGATGCCGCGCGAAGTAAGATACGTGGCTGATGTGCGCCGATGGATGCTGACGCATGCCGCCCTGCTACTTCATTTTCGGCGGCGGGTTGATCCATCAGCCCCGCCCCTGACAGCAACCAACCTGTGCCATCTGCTCAAAGATAGCAGCATGGTCAGCACGAATACGGTTACAAACTACCTCAAGGAAATTCAGAATTTTGGTTATATAGAGGCCATCCCCAATCACGATGGCCGCGTGCGGGCCTACCAGATGAGTGCCTTTTCCGAGCAGATGTTCCATGTCTATCTCAGCGTCAATCTCGGCGCTCTTGATCAGATTGATGGGGCGGGCCGGAGCGAGGTCGTGCGCGAGACACCGGCAATCCTGAACCATATGCATCCGGTTTTTGCGCAGCTTATGCTGGAGGATACATTTCTGAGTGCGCCGCCTCAGTCTATAGAACCGCTTGTCAATACAACGGTTGGTATTTCCATTCTGAATGAAATGACACGGTCTGTCACCGCGTCACCTGCAGGGGGGGATGAGCGGATAGAGGTCGGCTTTGATAGCGCAAATGCCATGGCGCAGCGTTATGGTGTCTCCCGTGGTAACGTGGCTAGGCTTTTGAAAAAAGTTGAAATGGCCAATAATTTTGGAAAAACGGAGCAGGGTAGCTGGATCTCGGGGCGGTTGGTTCAAGACTACCATATATGGCAGGCTTGCAAATTCGCTCATGTATCGAGCGCGTATGTCGAGGCCTGCAAGCAGCATGCCAAGGCCTCCAGTCACGCGTGAAGGCGCTTTGATACAAGCTGTGGTCTGGTGTGTGATGATGGGGTGGGGAGTGCTCGTGCAGGCCTGATCGCTGGCGGGCTTAGATGAGGGGCAACTTATTTCTGGTAAGGTGTTAACCTGTCCAGAAGATAAAGACGGTTCATGCGGCGCAGTTCTGCGGGCGCGCCCGCAGTCGTGGGGGCGTCTTTCGTGGTCATGGCCCGCATGACTTTCATCAGGTTCAGTGTCACTGCGGCAATATCTTTTGCGGTGTCGTTATCCAGTCTGGGTGCTGCAATTGTCAGCGCTGTTGCAATGCCGTTTAAAGCCTGCTGCCGGGAACGGCTACGAATTTCCAGTCTGTCCGTGCGGGCCTCCATCAAGGCAGAGAGCGATTTGACCCGGGGATAATGCACCGTCAAAAAATCAATCAGCAAATCTGCAAGGTCTTCTAGCGACAGTTGGGAGGCTTTTTGTGCCAGTGCTGAGTATTCATCATTCAAAACGGCAATATTCTGTTGCAGCAATGCGTCTGCTACCGCTTCCTTGTTGGGGAAAAAGCGGTAGAGAGAGCCTATTTTAGCACCTGCACGTAAAGCGATTTCCGCCATGGTTGTCGCCTCATAGCCTCGCTCTGCCATCAGTTCTGACGCAGCAGCCAGTATGTCTGACACTCTCTGGCGCCCCGCAGCGCGGCTTGGCTGCACGGGGGCGCGTTTTTTGCTTGACGAATTTGAGTCCATACTCAACTAATGCCTTTATGTGAGTGCATGCTCAACTTTATCCGTGGTGTGCCAGCCGGACAATGATCCGAGAAGCTGGCGCATATCAAGAGGGGGGATCTTACCATGATTTCATTACCCGCAACTCAGACCGCGCTGGTGTTGATCGATTTGCAGAAAGGTATCACGGCTCTGCCCGTGGCCCCAGTATCAGGGGCAACGGTTGTGGAGCGTGCGAAGGGGCTTGCGGCTCGCTTCAGGGTGGCTAAAGCGCCTGTTATTTTAGTCAATGTTGCATTCGCGCCTGATTTTTCTGATGCACTGCACACACGTGTCGATTGCTCATTTTCGCCACCAGGAGGTTTTGCGCCGGATTGGTCTGAACTGGTTGACGGCCTTGCTCAGTCGGAAGACCTGCGCATTACCAAGCGGCAATGGGGCGCATTTTATGGAACAGATCTGGACCTGCAGCTCCGCCGCCGTGGCATTACAACCATTGTTCTGGGTGGGATCGCAACAAATCTGGGCGTGGAATCAACGGCCCGTGCCGCCCATGAGCATGGATATAATGTCGTTGTGGCAGAAGACGTGATGGCGACCTTCTCGCAGGAGATGCACCTCTTTGCGTGTGAGCATATTTTTCCACGTCTGGGTCGTGTTGCCGCAAGTGCTTCAATCACACTGGAAAGCTGAAATTCCGAAGGCACAATTAGTGAAAGTATGAAGTGGTGTCATCTTCGCGGGATTCTGTAAAACTGCCAGAAGGCATATGGAGAGTTGTCTGTGTGGCGGCAATCGGGTCTTTCATGGCGCAACTGGATGCCACAGTCGTCAATGTATCCCTGCCAGATATTGCCACGACCCTTAATGCTTCTTTTTCAACCGTGCAGTGGGTGGTCAGTGGTTATCTTTTAGCACTAGCCCTGACATTGCCCCTGAACGGATGGCTGGTTGGCCGTATTGGGGCCAAGGCGGTATATCTGTGGTGCTTTGGCGCTTTTGTTCTGGCATCCGGTCTTTGCGCGTTGGCCTGGTCGGTTTCTTCTTTGATCATTTTTCGTCTGCTGCAGGGTATGGCGGGCGGTCTTATGGCCCCGATGGCGCAAATGATGGTTGCCCGTGCCGCGGGGCGGCATTTGTCCAGAGTAGCCAGTGCTATCGTGGTGCCTATTCTGTTGGCGCCCCTTCTCGGGCCGGTTATCGCAGGGCAAATCCTGTCTGTGGCATCATGGCGCTGGATCTTCCTTCTCAATATACCTGTCGGGCTATTGGCTTTGGTGCTGGCGGCTGTGTTTTTACCCGATGAGCGTCATATCGAACGCCCCCGTCCGCTCGATCTCGCGGGGTTGGCATTGCTGGCACCGGCGCTGGCGGGGTTTCTTTACGGTATTGACCATGCGCACCAGACGGTGGGACTTGTTTTGTTGTGTGCAGCGTTTGTACTGTTTGTGCTGTATTATTGTCTGGCAAGGAAAAAAGGGGATCGCGCTTTAATTGATCTACGATTGTTTCAGATGCCGGTTTTTTCGACGTCCGCAACAATCATGTTTTTGATCAATGGTGTTTCCTTCGCTGGGCAGATGTTATTGCCGGTCTGGCTTATGCAGGCCTGTGGCATTGCACCAGACCGAACCGGCCTGATCATGCTGCCGCTGGGGCTGGGTATGATGTGCACCTACCCCTTGGTAGGCTATCTGACAGAGCATTTGGGTATTCGTAAACTCACCATGTGTGGCGCGTTCTGCGCTGGCGCAGGCACTCTCTTGCTGGCTTTTCTTGCCTGCAAAGGGCTCACTATGAGCCTTCTGGCGGTTGCCCTGTTCCTGCGTGGAGCCGGGACTGGCGCGATTGGTATTCCAGTCATGAGTGCAAGCTACGCATCTGTTACGAAGGCAGATATTCCCATGGCCACAACAACGCTGAACATCGTGCAGAGAATTGGTGGGCCAGTGCTTTCAACGCTTTGTGGCACCTTCCTCGGGTGGCAACAGTCAGTCGCCAGCGTTGCTAATCCGCTTATGCCAGTATTCGCTAAGGTGTTTATTTTCCTTTTTATTTTCCATGCTGTCCTCTTTCTGATGACATGCCGCCTTCCCCAGACACTGCCAGAACCAGAGCTATCTGCCCGATAAGGCTTGCCCATTTATGAAAGCGGTTTCTGTTGGTCTGGCAGAGTGATGGTGTGAATGTTATTTCATGCTTTCTGGCGGGCATGACGGATCTTCGCATTTGGGTAATGCGGTTCTTGATGATGTGGGGGATAGCATCGTGACACTTCATACGTGGTGGCTCTTCGTGGGGTCTGTATTCCTGCTTTCGGGCACTCCGGGGCCTAATATGCTGCATATTCTATCACGCAGCGTCGATATGGGGATGAAGCGGAGCATTGCCGCAATGGCTGGGTGCCTGTCCGCGCTGATAACGGTTCTGATTGCTTCGGCCGCAGGGTTAAGCACGCTTTTACTGGCGCTACCGGGGGCTTTCGCCATACTGCGTTATGCCGGTGTGGCGTATCTTCTCTATCTTGGCATCAAAGCGTGGCGTAGTGACGTGACACCTCTCGATGTTGGTAGCAATGGGCTGCCGGTTGCGCTGTCGGCGCCTGCCCTGTTCAGGGGCGGTTTTATGATCGGCATTAGTAATCCCAAGTTGCTGCTGTTTGCGGCGGCCTTTCTGCCGCAATTTATTAACCCTGCCGCAGCACAGGTGCCGCAGTTTGTGGTTCTTGTCGCCAGTTTCGCGGCTGTAGAGTGCTTCTGGTATATGATTTATGCGGCCGGAGGTCATTCGCTGTCGCGTTATTTGTCACGCCCATCAGTAAAGCGGGTATTCAACCGGATTACTGGCATGATTTTTGTCGGCTTTGCCGCGCTATTGCTAAAAGCTAAACCTTCATAGAAAGCGGATCAGCTCAATATTGTCTCTGCCATGGCAATAGTGTCACGATATTTTCGTGAACATTATTCAAATAGCATCAGGGTTCGGCGAGGCTTTTGCGTGGTATGGGGCTTTTTTGGGTAAGCTTGAATAATATTTGATCTGACCGCCACGATTCATGTATGCAGCCTCTTTAGAGAATGTAGCCCGATAGTGCGGGGTAACAACGAGCCGATGCGTGCATAAGCCGTTTGCCGGGAGCCAGCAGAAGCTGGATGTTGCCGTTCACAAAAAGCATGGCAGGCTTGTTATTGCAGGCTGAGTCTAGGGTAAGTCAGGCTCACCACGCGTAAAACGGTGTATTCCGCCAAAATATTGCTCCACGCATTTATCCCGAAAAAACAGATCGCCCGTTCATGAATGGGTTAAGGGGTGATTAACCTGATGACAAAGGATAAAAAATATTTTATATCGCAGTGTGAATAAAAACTGATCTGAAGTGCTGCTGAACACGGTGTGGATGAGGTTGAGGATACTGCTAAGAAAAAATCAGAAGTGAAGTCATCGTTATAACCGGGGTAGCCCGCAAGTAACGGGGAGTGATCGCAATGGTGCTTGTAAAGACTTTAAGCCCGGGAACCTCGGCTGCGTCTTTCAATGTCTGGGTTGCTCTTGTGGAGGCTCTTTCTGAAAAAATTCTAGCCTTAACTTTGTCTATCAACGGGTTTCGGTCGAGCCGAAGGGGAAATGCAATGTCGGTGAGTGAGTGTTTGTTGGAGAGTCAGGCAACGCAGGATACACTTCCGCTCATCATTTTTGTACATATTCCCAAAACGGCGGGGACTACTGTTCGCGATGTATTATATGATACATCCGTGCGGGGGCAGGCATTATATCAGGGGGAATTGCACGCTCCTGATTTTTTGGCCCGTGCGGCTGAGGTCGATTGGCTCTCTGGCCACGTAACGCACGATATTTACCTTGAATATCTTCAGCCTCTTGAGCGTCAGGTGGAGTTTTTCACCACCTTGCGGGATCCTTTTAAACAGATTGTTTCGCATCTGAAACATAGTTTTTCGCGGTATCATCAGGAAAACGGAGAGCAGCCTTTTGATGATGTGGAAGCGGAAATAGACAAAGACGTTGCAACAACTGATTTTGGTTCAGTCGATGCAATTATTGAGTTGTTGCGCCGCCAGAGTGACTGGTTTTTGAATATTCAAAGCCGCTATGTGCTGGGTGCGGATTATGCCAGCCTGTCTGATGCAGAGAGAGTTAAACGTCTTTCTGCGTACACATGTATCTCTACAGAACATACACTGAAAAACATTTATAAGGCGTGGGGATTTCTTAAACTGCCTGCTGATGCCGTTCGTATTCATAATAATCGAAACGAGAGCACGCTCGATACAAGCTTGCTTGACGCCCCACAGATCCGCGATTTTCTTGCCGAGCATCATGGGCACGATTTCCGGCTTTATTCTCTGGCACAAACCATGAATTTTCCGGCGGTAAAGCGTGCGCCGTATAGGCCGTCATTTTTTCCTCTGGTTCGTCGGGTAACCGCTGATAACTTTAACGAAGAAGCCTATCTGGCTGTTAACCCCGATGTGGCGGCTGCGGTGAAAGCGGGAATTTTCCACACAGGATACGACCATTTTGAGATCGCAGGACATATGGAGTTGCGTTATCAGAAAAATTAAGATTTTTATTTATTTTGTCGTGATATTTAAAAACGATTGGTAAATATATTCGGGCTGGTGACAAGCCCGAATATCACAATGATTTCAAAATACTTCAAGCTGTTCAGGTGGCTTGTTTGCGTATTGCACTAAATGTTATGCAGTTCTGAGGGTCTCCTGAAAAAGTCACTTTAAAATCAAGATTCTGAAGGAAATTGATTATGTCCTGCGGAACATGATCCTTGTTTTTCTGTGCTTCACCGATAATGAGCCTGCATTGCTTGACCAGATTTGGCACGGGGAATAAGGCGTTATATTCTGATCCCTCGATATCTATTTTGAGAATATCGATCGGCATATTATCTAATTCTTGAAAAACGGTTTCAAGGGTTATTACATCTACCGGAATAGCTTGGGTTTTATAGCTGAGTGCTGAGCCAAGTTGATGCGCGCCGCTATGCTCCGGATTGAAGTAAAGCTTGTTCTGCCCCGGCACTGATGAAACCGCCCGATTAAACGGTTTGATGTTGTCCGTGTGATTATTGGCAATGTTGATTTTTATCTGCTCAAAATTTGATGGTTCAGGTTCATAAATATGAATATCGCATCGCCCGGCAAGCAGTGCGTTCACTTGAAGGGAAAATGAACCAATATGACCACCCAGATCTATAATTCGTAAGTGGGTATTAAGATCCTGGGAGAAAAGCCATTGTCTGACGTCAGGCAGGTAACAAAGCGCTACCTCATTGACGATCTGATAATCATTGGTTCCTGTTCGTACAGAAAAAATGGTATTTCCAAAGCCAGAAACAGTATTTTTAGAAGCATTGGAGCAAGCAAGCTCAAGTGCTTCCATTGAATATGGCTCACCATCAGGGAGTGTTCCATCTGAGAGCAGTAGCCATACGGAGTTTTCGTAGTGTTTGTAAAACTTTGTATGGATATTTTTGAGAAGTGATTGTGCTCTGAAGAGAAAATCTTTCCGGAGTAGAAATATCTTCGGTGTCTTTGCTGTGTCGCCGCAGTCAGAGAGGCGTAATAAAACCGGGCTGCCAATCTGCTTCCTGATGAATGAGAAGGCTTTATACATATCATCAGGAATGAGAATGGGGATGTTTTTTAAAGGCCTGTTCTCGATTAAGGATAAAAAGTGCGTATAAGCTTCCCTCGATGGCATATCGCTTGATTGACGGGCCAGAACTTGCAGTGATTTTTTCTGTGGAACCCGTATTCCTAGAAATCCTTCAAGGGCAATTATTCGGGATTCAGCAGCGGCTCTTATTCTTTGAATTTTATTCACGCATGGACTCTATCAGTTAATATAAAAAATCTCAGGGCACTTTAGCACTGAGAATATTAACGTCTATAAAAAGCTCATATTTGGTGCTGAATCCAGATATATTATGCTTGGTCGGATAATCTGTCATGGTTGGTATCAAATTGATGCGATAGTGACATAATGAACTGGTTCTTGTGCCTCCATCAATAATGCCCAGCAGAATGGCAGGGGAGAGGGTTGGTGCTGCAACCCATTACGATATAAAAATATAATATTCTGAAAGTGTTATTCCATTTTTTAACAAAGGCGGAGATATTTCTGATAATCTTTTTTGTGTCGAAAAAGAAACAGAACGTAGTAATCCCGGTATTGGCGGCGGCGCCGAAAGACTTTTTCGTAAAAAGGAAAGACGTCATACGGTCCTTGAAAGCCTGTGGTGTCTTCTTTTCCTGCTACAGCGCATTTTACTTGAAAAAGTGGCGCGTATAGAGCGCTCTCTGTTCTTTCAGCTCGCCTGACGTGAAAGAGATTTTTTCGGAAATCTTTGAGCCGTGGAGGCAACAGGAACACCATATCCTGCTCAATCCAGATTGGCTGACTGTCGGCTTTGCGCAGATAGCGCATGTCGTCGGGCATGTCGGCGTAGAATGCGAAATTGCGTACAATCATCCCGGTTCGCTGTTGTGATGGTGGAGTTTTCTTTAAGCATGGGGCTTTCATAAAATCAACATATGATGAATATAAGGACTCCATTCCCTGCTATTAAGGACGGAGACATGGATACTTCCGTTTTGGGCGCGCTTGTTCCGGCTTATGTCTGGCCTGAGTCCCTGCGCTCGCGTATCGATCCATTATATGAGGTGATCGATCATGTGATTGCCCCCGTTGCATCAGCGGCGGATGCGCAGGGGCGCTACCCGGTGGCGGCTATCGCTACGTTGAAAGCGTGTGGTGTCATGGCAGCCGCCATGCCTGAGGCTTATGGTGGTTGGGGGCTCACACAGGCCCAGTCTCAGGAAGTCCTGTTCCGTCTGGCTATGGCTGATCCGTCTGTTGCCCAGATTTACAAGGTTCATGATGATCTGGTGCGCGAGATTTTTGCTTTCGCGGATGAAGAGACCTGCCTACGACTGGGGCAGGACATCGCCACGCGGCAGATCATTATCGGGCAGGCGATTGCGGAACCGGGGGCGCGGGCTGATCAGTTCGGGCATGTTATCGCAACGCCCGATCAGGGTGGGCATAGCCTGAGTGGGCGCAAGATTTATGCTACGGGCGCCATGGGGGCGGACCTGATTGCCATTACCTCCTATGATGCGGTTTGCCATGGCATGCGGTTTGACTTGGTGCCCCGTGATGCTGCGGGCTTGAGTGTGCTGGATGACTGGGACGGCATGGGGCAGAGGGCCACGGATTCAGGCACCGTTCTGCTTGATGACGTAAAAACCATTCCCGGACTGGTCGTGCCCAAAGAGGGGCAGTCACCACCTGACTGGGCATCCCTGCGTTATCAGAATGGGTTTTCCGTTATTCTTGTTGGGATTGGTGTCGCGGCCTTGCGTCATGCTGCGGATTTTGTGCGCGAGGACGCCCGCCCGTGGATTTCCGTGCAGGGGGAGCATGCAAGTGATGATCCGATGGCACGTCGCCTGTTTGGCGAGATTGGTGCGGAACTCGCCGGGGCGCTGGCTCTGGTGCGTGATGCGGCTCATAGGCTCGATTTGCGGGAATCGGGGGCTCTGTCACGGGCGGAAGTGGCCATGGCTGTCTATGCGGCCCGGTCTCTTGTCAGTAAAGCGAGCCTGCGCGCCTCGTCCGATATCATGGCGGCCATGGGCGCGCGCGCAACCAGCCGTGCCGTTGGCTTTGATCGCTACTGGCGGGATGCGCGCACGCTGTCGCTGCATGATCCGGTTGACTGGAAACATGAGGAAATCGGCCGCCATCTCCTTACGGGCTGGCAGCCGGAGGCTTCGTTGTATCGCTGACATAGCGGGCCAGAAATGGCGCGGTAACGCTATCGGTTGATCTGGCTATGGTGGCCGGTGTGCCCTGAGCCACCACGCGCCCGCCCTTGTCGCCAGCGCCGGGGCCAAGGTCGATTACCCAGTCGGCCCGCGCTACAAGGCGCATGTCGTGCTCAGCAACGATGACGGTATTCCCTGCCTCCACGAGTTCCTGCAGATGCTCCATCAGTCGGTCGGCATCGGAAGGGTGCAGGCCCGTTGTGGGTTCATCAAGGATATACAGCGTATGGCCCCGGCGCTGTTTCTGCAGTTCCGTGGCCAGTTTGATCCGCTGCGCCTCGCCGCCTGAAAGTTCGGTGGCGGGCTGGCCCAGCCGTAGGTGGCCAAGTCCGCCGCGCAGAAGGGTGGAGAGCGACTGCGCTGGCCCTGCTTCATTCGCAAAGAATGTGGCCGCTTCTTCCACGTTCATGGCCAGCACATCCGCGATGGATCGGCCGCGATAATGCACCTCAAGAATTTCGGCTTTGTAGCGCGCGCCATGGCAGGTAGGGCAGGGAGCATAGACACTGGGTAGGAACAGCAGTTCCACCATGGTCGATCCTTCACCTTCGCAGGTGGGGCAACGCCCTTTTGCGACATTGAAAGAAAAATGCCCTGCATCGTAATGTCGTTCGCGCGCCAGATCCGTTGAGGCAAAGAGTTTGCGCACCGTATCGAACAGGCCGGTATAGGTGGCCAGGTTGGAGCGTGGCGTGCGGCCTATGGGCTTCTGGTCTATGACGGCCACCCGTTTGATGCCTTCAAGCCCGCCTGTAATCCGCCCCTGCGGTTCGCCTGTGGGCATGTCTGGGGTGTCGGTATCGTTTTCATCTTCCGGGTTTTTCTGGCCAACGGCCTGAGTGACAAGCCGTGTCAGCACCTGGCTGACCAGAGAGGACTTGCCGGACCCGGAAACACCCGTGACAGCGCTTAGCACCCCAAGCGGAAAGGCGATGTTCAGCCCGTGCAGATTGTTCCATTCAACGCCTTCCAGTGTAAGCCACCCGCCGGGTGTGCGCGGTGTGTGGCTGGCCCGCGCATTGGTGGCGAAAACATAGTCGCGCGTGCGCGAATAGGGGGTGGTTTTCAGCCCCTCAAGTGGGCCGGAATACAGAATGGTGCCACCATGTGTGCCTGCTCCCGGTCCGACATCGACAACCCATTGTGCCTGACGAATCAGATCCAGATTATGCTCGACAAGAAAAAGCGAGTTTCCGGCATCGCGCAGGTTCTGCAAGGCTGCCAGCAGGGCGTTTGTATCCGCTGGGTGCAGCCCGGCGGAGGGTTCATCCAGCACATAGACAACGCCAAACAGGTTCGAGCGGATTTGCGTGCCAAGTCGTAGCCGTTGATATTCACCGGGCGAGAGTGTCTGCACACTGCGCGACATCTGGAGATAACCCAGCCCAAGGCCGAGTAGCACGTCAATGCGTGCGGCCATGTCTTCGGCAATGCGCCGGGCAGCAATGGCAACGGCATCCTGAGCCTCGCTCTGCGTGCCGTGCCTCAGGGTTTCGGCTACGGTTTCGAGCGGGAGTGCGGTCATTTGCGCAATATTGCGCCCCGCAAAGGTGACAGCCAGCGCATCGGTATTCAGGCGCTGGCCGAGGCATTGCGGGCAGTCGCTCGATAGCATGAACTGTTCAGCCCGTTGGCGCATGCGCGCACTTTGCGAATTGGCAAAGGTCTGGAGCACGTAGCGCCGGGCACCGGTGAACGTGCCTTGATAGGAGGGTTCCATCCTACGGGCTATGGCCCGCACCACCTGCTCGTGTGTTAGCCCGGGATAGACCGGGTAAGTCGGGGTTTCGTCGGTAAAGAGAATCCAGTTTCGGGTTTTGGCGGGCAGGTCGCGCCATGGGGTGTCAACATCCACCCCTTTGGTAATGAGGATGTCGCGTAGGTTCTGTCCCTGCCACGCGGTGGGCCATGCGGCCACGGCGCGTTCGCGGATGCTGAGTGTGTCATCGGGGACAAGAGTGCGTTCTGTTACGTCATGAATACGGCCGAGTCCGTGGCAGCGTGGGCAGGCGCCCATGGGGGTGTTGGGCGAGAAGGCCTCTGCCTCTAGCCGGGGTGCTCCTGGCGGGTAGGTGCCTGCGCGTGAATAGAGCATCCGCAGATGGTTGGAGAGCGTGGTAATGGAGCCAACCGTCGAGCGCTCGGAGCCGCCACCGCGCTGCTGCTGGAGCGCTATGGCAGGGGGCAGGCCCTCGATCCGGTCAACCTCTGGAACCGGCATCTGCTGAAAAAGCCGCCGGGCGTAAGGAGAAACGGATTCAAGATAGCGCCGCTGGGCTTCGGCATAGAGTGTGCCGAATGCTAGGGAGGACTTGCCTGAACCCGAGACCCCCGTAAAAACCACCAGCCGGTCGCGCGGGATGTCTATATCCACATCGCGCAGATTATGTTCGCGTGCGCCGCGTACATGCACGAAACCATCATCACCCGGTGCAGTATCTGGTTCTTGCAGGCTCATGCCGGAATGTCTTCATACATGCGGGCTCTCCTTACGCATTGGGGTTGTGCGGGAATAAAATCTTTGACCGTTGAATAAATGTGGCGCTGAGTGGCGCGGGTGGCAAGAGCCTCGAACTAACGCTGGAGCAAACAGTTTTTGTCCATGTCCGTTTCAGACAACCGCGCCGAGCTTAAACTTTCCCCCGACCGTATGCTGACAGAAGAGCAGGAAAAACTGGTCGGCACGATCATGGCTTTTTGTCAGGATCATGCGCGTGGCAAGGGTGCTGTTCTTGTGTTGCAGGGCGATGCCGGCACGGGCAAGAGCATTGTCATGAATGCCGCCTTTGCACGGTTGCGACAAAGGGTGGAGAAAAAGAGTAGCGATGCTCTGGCCGGGTGCAGCCTGCGTTTTCTTGTCAACCATCCTGAAATGATCAAGCTCTATCGGCGGATTGCCGAACATGTGCCGGGCCTGCGCAAGCGTGATTATGAACGGCCAACCACCTTCATTAATCAGTCACGCAGGACGGGACATGAAACCGACATCGTTTTTATTGATGAGGCCCATCTCCTGCTCAGCCGCAGGGATGCCTATAACCGCTTTTTGCAGGACAACCAGCTTGAGGAAATCCTGCATGCCAGCCGGGTTGTCGTTATGGTGTTCGATCCCCGGCAGGTGTTGAAGTTCAAAAGTTTCTGGAGCGAGGATACGCTGCATCACCTGTTGGGTGACAGGCCTGTTGTCGTGCAGCGGCTGACCACGCAGTTTCGTATACGCGCCCATGCGGACGTGCCGCGCTGGATCGAGGCCTTTTGCCAGCGTAGGCTTCTACCACTGCCAGCGCTGCAATCCTTCGATTTTCGTGTGTTTGACGATGCCCAGACTTTATACGAAGCCATCCGTCAGCATGAGAGTGAGGTTGGGCTGTGCCGAATGCTGGCGACCTATGATTACCCCTATGTGTTGGACGGGCAGGATCATTTTATTACCGAAGGGCGCTTTCACCTGCGCTGGGACCGCTCCCTGCCTGAAGCCCCGCTGCCATGGGCGGAGCGGGCCGATACGATTGATGAGGTGGGGTCGGTTTATACCGTGCAGGGATTTGACCTTAATTATGTAGGGGTCATACTTGGGCCGAGTGTCGATTATGATGCGACAACGGACCGTATTACCCTTGATGCCTCACGCTACGAAGATCGTGCCGCCTTTGCTGGCAAAACCGGTATTGGTGATCCTTCAGCTCTGTGCGAGCAGATCATGCTTAACGCCATTAATGTTCTGATGACGCGTCCTACAAAGGGGCTTTATCTGTATGCCAGTCGTCCGGCGCTGCGTGCCCGGCTACTGGAATTGTGGCATGCGCGGGGGCATGAAAACGTTTGAAGCGTTTGGCGCGGTTGCATGGAAAGTGCCCGATGGTGGTGCTAGGCTGGGCGTTCTGAACGGAACGGGAGGGCTGTTACGTGCCGGTTCAACATAACGCGCCCTCATCTGGCGTGCGCCGTCGTGGACGGCCTGCCAAAGGCACCCCAGCGGCCCGTGAGGCCATTCTTGGCGCGGCTTTGCACGGTTTTTCACGCAAGGGCTACGAAGGCACCAGCCTGCGGGAGATTGCAGAAGCCGCAGGCGTTGATCCTGCGCTTATTTCGCACCAGTTCGGCTCAAAATTTGCACTGTGGAAAGCTTTGGTGGACGAAATGGCGCAGCGTCTGGCGGCGGCGCGGCGTTCTATCGAGGCGCTGCACGGGGCATCCGGCTCCACCAGAGAGCGTGTGCGTGAAGGGCTGACGCATTTTATTACGGCCAATTGCGATATTCCCGAGCTTTCAAAGTTTCTGTCCGATGAATTGAGCCTGTCCGGTGAGCGGCAGGATTATATCCTGCACACAATCTGGGAGCCCTATCAGGATGCGATGCTACCACTGCTGCGCGAGGCGGAAGCCGATGGCCTGCTGCGCCATAACGGGTCACCGGAACTGACCCTGATGATGGTTATGGGGGCAATCATGCTGCCGCTACTGATGATGCGCAGACAGGCACTTTCGAACCATGCGGAAGCAGAATTGTCGTGCCGTCTGGTTTCTGATGTGCTTCCAATGGTACTGGCGGTCTGATTTTGCGGGAAAACCGGCAGAAAGTATTGCATGTAAATCAATATGTTGTGCTTATTGAAGAATAAATACTTCATAGGTAGTATAGGTTTGTGTGGTGGTTATAAAATTCTCTATTTTTCCATCAATCATTAACGATGGGAGGATTACTGTTCGATCCTCCACTGGCTTCTAAAATGATGGCGTCTTTTATGTCACAGTGAATGTCTTTTTTGTTGAGGTTGTGACTTTATCTGTTTTCATGTATTCTTTTGATGTGGTTATTTCCTGCGCACTGTTCAGTGCCTCCACCATCCTATCAAGAGAGATTTTGTGTTATTACGTAAAATGTTACGCAGCAGTTCGGTGACAGTCAGGGGAAAAGAGGCGGCAGGTTCTGTTGGCCCGGTTTTCCACCTGCAGCTTGCTGTGCGTAAATTCACAGCATCTTTCTGACTCTCTTGAGCGCTTCTGAACACAACGGCCAGCCGTTCCGGCGTGGGCCTGACCATGCCGCCCGGCTCCTGTCTTTGCGGATGGGTGTTGTGCGCATGTTTTCCTTCATCTTCTGAACGCGGTTTTGCGGTGCGCTGCCCACTCAGGCGCAGGGCCGCCCGTTTCAGCTATTGCCCTCAGATAAAGACAAAGGACCCTGCATGAAAAGCGGACGTCAGACTTTCCTGAACAGATTTATCGGCGTTTTTCTTTGCATGCTTACGGGTTTTGTCCTCCTGGCCCATAAAGCCAGTGCGCAGAGCGAGACATCCCAGTTCGCGGCGGAACCATCGTCCTATAAATCGCGCGCCTTCGCCATGGAGGGGATAGGAAACTTTGCGGTAGGGCCGATCGTGCCGACACTGAATGGCAACCCGCATCTGTTTGGAGACTGGGGCGGCCTGCAACCATGGCTGATCAAGCATGGTTTTTACGTCAATGTCGCGCTTAACGAAGAATATATGGCCAATGTCACAGGGGGGCGTACGCGTGACAATGTGCTGGCAGGGCAGGTTGCGGCAGCGCTGGATATCGACTGGCAGCAACTGGCCGGTGTGAAAGGGCTGTGGACCCATATGATCGTTATTAACGGTCATGGGCGCAGTTTCAGCCATACGCTGGGGGATTCTGTCACAAACCCTGAAGAAATCTATGGCGCACGCGGCAATGTCGTGGCGCATCTTGTCTCGATGTACGCTGAAAAGGCGTTTCTGGATGACAGGGTGATTCTTTCTCTGGGCTATATCCCGACAGGCAGTTTTTTCGGGTTCGATTATATTGCCTGTTCGTTCATGAATGTTTCCATATGCAGTAACTTTGCGCCGGGTAAATATGTGCCGGGTGGCAAGGACTGGCCATCTGGCAATATCGGTGGCGTGCTGCGCCTGCGCCCGACGGAGCAGACCTATATCATGGGCGGTGTTTTTGTCGTATCGCCGCATGATTATAATGGTGGTATTTCGGGCTGGTCCATGGCGCAGAGCGGGCTTGGTAAGCTGTCATCGCAGGTGGAAATCGGCTGGATGCCTTCCTTCGGCCATGACCGACTGCGAGGCAATTACAAGATCGGCATGTGGTACGATAACTCCCGCTACCCGGACCTTTATGCGGATATCAACGGTAACTCCTTTCAGGAAACGGGTCTGCCCCGGCGTTACCGCTCGGGTATGTGGAGTGCATGGCTCATGTTCGACCAGATGCTCATCCGCAATGGCTCGGGCCTGGCCGATGGTCTGATTGCGCTGGGTGGGGCCGCGTATTCTCAGGGGAATGTCGTAGCCATGCGTGACCATGAATGGATCGGTCTGGTGGAAACCGGGGAGGCCTGGCGGCGTAGTAGTGACCAGATCGGCATCATGTTCCAGCATATGGATATGAGCCGGACGGTTACCATGCAGCAGGAATCATCGCAGGCACTGGGGGTGCCGTTCCTGTCCAACCAGTGGGGGCAGGTCTGGGGCGTGCAGAACTGGGAAAATGTCTATGAGGCATTTTACAGCTTCCACCTCCTGCGCGCGACCACCTTGCAGGCCGATTTCCAGTATCTGCAGCGCCCCGGTGCAACCACGACCTTTGGCGATGCCGCAGTGATTGGCGGACAGTTCACCACCAATTTCTGATAAAGCGGCCCGCTGCATTTAACCCCGGTGGTCTGGTGTGATCTGCCGGGGCAGGTTGCTGGCGGGCGTTCGGCTTCGTCTGCCTGTTCACGTATGTGTGTGCTTTGCTTCTGGGGCGTGGGGCGAGCCCTCAGGGCGTTTATGGCCTGCGCACGGAGTATGCCGGGTATTGCTTCCCCCCTGTGTGTGATTGTCCGTTGTTGTGGCAGGGTAATCTGTGACAACATGACACAGGCCCGGCTTCCGGTATCGGTATGCCAGAGGGGGTGGGCCGACCGGCGCGCAGTAGCGCCCGGCGCGGCTATGAAAGGGAAGCTGGCATGAAATTCAGAATGCGTTCGCTCATGATGGCGTGCGTCGCCATGACTATGCCGTTTGGCCTAGAGTATTCCGGGGTTGCGGATGCCTGCACGCGCTTTGTTTATCATGGTGCCCATGACGAGGTGATTACCGCGCGGTCCATGGACTGGAAAAGCGATGTCGGCACCAATCTCTGGCTGTTCCCCCGCGGCATGAAGCGTTCGGGCGCCGCTGGGCCGCATTCGGTCGAATGGGTTTCGAAATACGGCAGTGTGATTGCTTCGGGCTATGATGTATCCACCACCGATGGTATGAACGAGGCTGGGCTTGTGGCCAATGTGTTGTGGCTGGCTGAATCGTCTTACCCCCATTACGATGGCAAGACGCCCGGCCTGTCGCTCGCGGCATGGGCGCAATATGTGCTTGATAACTTTGCTACGGTGAGTGAAGCGGTCAAGGTTCTGGAAAAAGAACCATTTACCATTGTAACCGCTCAGGTTCCCGGCGAAAATCGTCTGGCAGCCCTACATCTTTCGCTTTCTGATGCCTCGGGCGATAGTGCCATTATTGAATATATCGATGGCAAGCAGGTTATCCACCATAGTCCTGCCTATCAGGTCATGACCAATTCCCCGAGCTTCGACAAGCAGCTGGCGCTTTATGAATACTGGAGCCAGATTGGTGGCACGGTTATGCTGCCGGGCACCAACCGGGCATCTGACCGCTTCGCGCGCGCCGCGTTTTACGTGAATGCCATCCCCAAAAGCGAATCACCGGTAGAGGCCATCGCCAGTGTTTTCAGCGTGATCCGCAATGTGTCCGTGCCGTATGGCATCAGCACGCCCAATGAGCCCAATATTTCCTCCACACGCTGGCGCACGGTCGCAGACCAGAAGCGCATGCTCTATTTCTTTGAATCAGCGGTAACACCCAATGTTTTCTGGGTAGACCTGAAAGCGCTGGATTTTTCTGAAAAAACCGGACGGGTCAAAAAACTCGAACTCGGGCCGAACCAGACGCATGTCTATGCCGGTATGGCCAATGATCAGTTCAAGGACACTCAACCGTTTGCCTTTCTTGGCCTGTAAGTCGACCCTAGTATAGCTGCATTTTTTGGAAAAACAGTTCTGGTCGGGATGTTATGAGATATTTTGTTAATAAATATACGGAACAGTCGGTCAGTTTTAGCAGTCTATTGCCAAGAGAAAAGAACGGTAAGCTATGATTTCAGATGCCAGAACGCTGCCGGACGCCACGGTGCTTCAGGCTGACTTTTGTATAGTCGGTGCTGGTGCAGCGGGCATCAGTCTGGCGCTGGGTCTGTCGCAGTCTGGTTATAAGGTTCTTCTGCTGGAATCGGGGGGAGAAAAGGAAGAGGCCGCGACACAGGCTTTGTATGAAGGGTATGTGGTCAACCCGGCTTTGCACAGTCCCACCGAGAGTTATAGGCAGAGGCGTTTTGGCGGCACCACCACCATCTGGGGGGGGCGGTGTGTGCCGTATGACCCTCTGGATTTTGAAGCCAGATCCTATGTGCCCCATAGTGGCTGGCCGATAGGTTATGACGAAATTGCCCGGTATTACCCACAGGCGAACTGCTTGTGCGAGGCGGGTGTTTTTGATTATCGCAGCGAGACCGCTTTTACCCGGCCATTAAAGCCGATGATTCCCGGATTTGATCAGCGCCATTTTACAACGGACACAATGGAGCGGTTCAGTTGTCCGACTGATTTCCACATCCGCTACCATGACAAACTCTCCGCACCCAATATCCAGATCCTGCTGCATGCCAATCTGACCCGCATCGCTCTTTCACCAGATGGCAACAGGGTAACGGAACTGGAAGCCAAAACCCTGTCAGGCAATGGTTTCTCCGTCAGGGCTACCTGTTTTGTGCTGTGTGCGGGCGGGTTGGAAACGGTTCGCCTGCTGCTGGCCAACCGGGATGTGCATGCGCAGGGTATTGGTAACCAGCATGATGTCGTCGGACGATACTACATGTGCCACATCGCCGGGACGATGGGCGGTATCCATTTTTCCATTCCGCCCGCATCGGTCTGGAATGGGTATGATATTTCCGATGAGGGCATTTATTGCCGCAGGCGTCTTGCACTCAGGCCAGAGGTTCAGAAACGCGAACAACTCGGCAGTTTCGTTGCCCGCTTGCACCACCCCCGTATTACCGACCCTAGCCACGGCAATGGTATTCTCTCGGCTCTTTATTGCGCAAAGCCGTTTATTTCTTACGAATATGCTAAAAGACTGTTTGAGGAAGATCCGGTAAGCTGGCGTGACTGGTGCCACCACCTTAAAAATGTTGCCCTTGGTGCGCCTGACATCATGGGTTTTGCGTGGCATATGCTGCGGGACAGAAAACTGGCCGCACGTAAATTTCCATCCGTTGTCATAAAATCACGCACAGGCCTTTACAGTCTGGACTTCCATGCGGAGCAGACACCAGACCCCATGAGTCGGGTAGGGCTCGCGCATGACAGAGACCCGCTTGGCATGCAGAAGATAGAAATAGACTGGCGTTATGTGAGTCAGGATGTGCATACCGTCAAACGCTCTCTAGCACTGCTGCAGCAGGATATGGCGGATTCCGGTGTAGGGTCTTTCGATTATGATCCCCATAGCGTGGAAAAGGAAATGACCCGTTATGGGGCTTATGGCGGACACCATATCGGCACGGTGAGAATGGGTCATTCACCCCGTACAAGTGTTACCAATTCTGACTGTCGCGTGCATGGGGTTGCCAATCTTTATCTGGCGGGTTCGGGTGTATTCCCCACATCCAGTCAGGCCAATCCCACACTGACCATTGTGGCCCTGTCGCTCCGTCTTGCCGATCATTTACAATCACTCGATTTTTCAGGAACCTAGAAATATGAAGCGCACTGTTCTTGTTCTGGGTGCCGGTGGGTATGTCGGCCGCAAGCTGATGGATGCCCTGTCCCGGTGTGAGGATATGCAGCCCATAGCATGCCTGCGCCGACAGTCTTCCGCAATGGGGCATGCCAGTGTCTGTTTTGATGCGACTGACCCTGTTGAGTTGGAAAAACATATTTCAGGTATTGATGTTGTCGTAAACTGTATTGGGTCTGACCCGACGGTTATGAAGCATTCCGCGCAGGCGTTGTTGCAGGCGGCGCGCTCAAACGGGCCGCTGATTGTGCATTTCAGCTCCATGGCTGTCTATGGCAGTGCTTGCGGCCTGCTGGACGAAAATGCCCCGCTGCGTGGGGATATTGGAGCCTACGCCAATGCCAAGGTGGAAATAGAGCGCCTGATGGCGTCTTATCCGCGGCGTATAATCCTGCGGCCCGGCTGTATCTATGGGCCGGGTAGCCCTGCGTGGTCGAGCCGGATTGCACGGCTGCTGAAAGCGCGGCGGCTGGGTGACCTCGGTGCCGCTGGCGATGGTATCGCCAATCTTGTGCATGTGGATGATGTGGCAGCAGCCGTTATTGCCGGTATCCGCAGGCCTGAGTGTGCGGGGCAGGTATTTAATCTGGCGATGAAAAATCCTCCTACGTGGAATGATTATTTCATCAGTTTTGCCAAGGCGCTGGGTGCGGTGCCAGTGCGGCGTATTGGTGAAAAAAGGCTCAAAGCGGAAGGTAAGGTTTTTGCACCTGCTCTGAAAATACTTGAAATACTGGCGGGGAAACTCCCTGTTTCCCTTGATCTGCCGCCGTTTATGTCGCCGGGGCTGCTTTCCCTGTTCAGGCAGGATATTACCCTTGTTTCAGAAAAAGCCGAGCGTGAACTGGGGCTGGTATGGAAAGACCTTGAAATCGGTCTGCGCGATAGCGCTCTTTTTGAAGAAGAAAAGAAATAATCATGGCCTGTTCTGTGGGCGGTAACGTAGGGTTTCAACCAGAAGACTGAAGGCGGCGGAGGGTTCGCGTCGGCTGGTATAGTAAAGATGATAGCCTGCAAACGGCGGGCACCAATCTTCCAGCACGCGGACAAGCTGGCCGGTGGCCAGATAAGGCGCCATGTGATCTTCCATCAGGAAAGCGATGCCAAACCCTGCGAGGGACGCCTGAATGATCATATCGGTATTATTGAACGTAAGCTGCCCTTCCACCCGGGCGCGGATTTCACGCCCATCTTTTTCCAACTCCCACGCATAAAGCCCGCCAGTGGTTAGAAACCGCAGGTTTATGCACTGATGCTGGGCCAGATCGTCAGGTGTCAGGGGGGGCGGATTGCGCGCAAAATAGGCGGGGGACGCCACGGCAGCCATGCGCAGGTCCGGCCCGATCCGCACTGCCACCATATCCTTGGCAATGGCCTCGCCCAGCCTTACGCCCGCATCAAAGCGGTCGGATACGATGTCGGTCAGGGTTGAATCGATACTGAGTTCGACATGCACATCCGGGTAATTGGGTAACAGGCGTTTGAGCGCGGGCCATAAAAGGGTGCGTGCTGCGTGATCAGATGTGGTGATACGGATTGTGCCTGCCGGTTTTTCACGCAGTACACTCAGGCTGGCAAGCTGGTCGTCAATGCTTTCGAGAGCGGGTCTGAGGGTATCAACTAGTTTCTGTCCGGCTTCGGTTACGGATACACTGCGGGTGGTGCGGGTTAGCAGCCGTACGCCTAGCCGGGCTTCCAGTCTGCGGATGGTATGGCTGAGAGAGGATTGCGATGTACCCAGCCGTGCGGCGGCGCGGGTGAAATTGCATTCTTCCGCGACTGCCAGAAAAGCGTTGAGGTCAACAAGGTCCTCGCGTCGCATTCATGAACTCCTGATATGGCTTTATGCCATTTATAGCATCTAATCGCTGTAATGCCGCATGCCTACATTTCTGCCTGAGCGGTTGGCATGGCTGCTGGCCGGTAAAATTCATGGAGAATGGTCATGCAAATCAGGCGAAGTGGCTCCTCTGCTTCAGTGCGGGGGGCGGAGGCATTGTTTACCGGCACGGTGCGGATAGATGCCCCGTTTGCGGGGAGTGGCGGGCTCAGTGCGGCCACCGTAACCTTTGAGCCGGGTGCGCGAACAGCCTGGCACACACATCCGCTAGGGCAAACACTGCTGGTTACGGCTGGTCTGGGTATGGTGCAGCGGGAAGGGGAGGAGATCCAGTTCATCCGCCCCGGAGATGTGGTCTGGATCGAACCGGGCGAAAAGCACTGGCACGGTGCCTCACGGGAATGTGCGATGACGCATATCGCCATTGCGGAAATGCACGAGGGCTCGGCTGTGACATGGCTTGAGCATGTGTCTGATGCCGATTATGCGCAGCAGGTGGCACCATGAAGGCGCGCTCAGCCATAGGGCAGCAGGTTTTTGGCGATGTCGCTCCTGATTTTGCGGATTTGACAGATCGCGTTCTGTTTGATGAAATCTGGGAACGCCCCGGTCTGTCGCCTCGTGATAAAAGCATGATCACGGTTTCTGCGCTGGTGGCATTGTACCGGGTGAACGAACTGCCGCCACATCTTGAAAAAGCGCTCAGCAATGGCGTTTCTCTGGATGAACTCAAAGACCTGATTACGCATCTGGCATTTTATGCAGGCTGGCCTACGGCTTCAACGGCTCTGGGCGCGTTGCGGGCTGTCATGCAAAAGAGTGATGCTTCAAAGAAACAGCAAGGAATGGACAAATAATGCGTACCATTGGATTTGCCTGCACATCGACAGAGGCTGAACTCGAACCTTTCCAGTTTGAGCGGCGTGAGCCCCGGTCGAACGATGTGGTGATGGAAATTCTTTATTGTGGCGTGTGCCATTCCGACCTCCACTGGGCCAGAAATGACTGGGGCTGGACGCTCTATCCTGCCATTCCCGGCCATGAAATCATTGGCCGGGTGATTGAAACGGGCCCGGATGTTACGCGCCACAAAGTGGGTGATTTCGTAGCCGTGGGCTGCATGGTGGATAGCTGCCAGCAGTGCGACCAGTGCCGCAAGGGCGAGGAGCAGCTCTGTCGCGAAGGCAATACCGGCACATATGGCGGCTTTGACCGGGTGACCAAGGATTACACGCTGGGCGGTTATGCCAAGCATCTTGTGGTGCGTGAGGAGTTTGCCCTGAAGGTGCCTGCGGGGCTTGATATCAGCAAGGCAGCGCCCCTGCTCTGTGCGGGTATTACCACCTATTCGCCCCTGCGGACATGGAATGTCGGCCCCGGCAGCCGTGTGGGTGTCATCGGCCTTGGGGGGCTGGGGCATATGGCGGTCAAGCTGGCAGCCGCTATGGGGGCTAGCGTTACGGTGCTGAGCCGCAGCGATAGCAAGAAGCATGATGCGCTGGAACTGGGGGCTGATGGCCTGCTGGTTTCCACCGACCCGGATGCCATGGCAAAGTCCGCCAATGCGTTCGACCTGATTATTGATACCGTCCCGGTTGACCATGATATCAACCCTTACATGCCGTTGCTGGATGTGGATGGCACGCTGGTTATCGTAGGGCAGATTGGGCCGATTGCAGCCCCCACAACGGTACCGCTGCTGCTGGGCCGCCGCCGTATTGCGGGTTCTCCCATTGGCGGGCTGAAGCAGACACAGGAACTGCTCGATTTCTGTGCGCGCAAGAACATTCTGCCGGACGTTGAAACAATCCGCATGGATGAAATCAACCACGCTTTTACCCGCATGGAAAAAGCGGATGTTCATTATCGCTTTGTCATTGATATGGCGACATTGCAGGCGGCCTAGGTCGCTTTTCTACCCCGCAACCCTGTCCATTATGGATAGGGTTGCGGGGTAGTCTCAGTTCTGCTCAGAAATCCTGCCGGGTGGGACGAAACTGGATTTCATTGATATCGACATCGTCTGGCTGGTTGATGGCAAAGGCAACGGCTCTGGCAAAGCTGTCTGCGGGGATGGCGTAGGTTTCGTAAAAATCCTCTATGGCTTTTGCCATGTTCGGGTCCGTGACGCTCTGCGGAAGTTCGGACTGCACGGCACCGGGTGAGAGAACGGTGGTGCGGATATTATACGGTTTGACCTCCTGCCGCAGGCCTTCGGACAGCATCAGCACAGCCGCTTTTGTGGCGGCATAGACGGCACTACCGGGGCGCACCTTATGTCCGGCAACGGATGAAACATTGATGATATGGCCTGCTTTCTGCCGTTTCATCGGCTCAAGGGCAGCAGAAATGCCGTATAGAACGCCCTTGAGGTTGATGTCTATCATACGGTTCCAGTCATCAATGCGCGCTTGCTCCAGTAGGGAATGGGGCATGATCCCGGCATTGTTGATCATCACGTCAATCCGGCCATGCTGCTGCACGGCGCTGTTGACAAGGTTCTGCACCTGCGCGGGGTCTGTCACATCGGTTTTGATGGCGGCAGAAGCAGGCAGGTTGATATCCCATGCCAGACTTTTCAGCCGCTCCAGCCTGCGGGCTCCCAGAACCAGCTTGGCCCCTCGTTCCGCCAGATAGCGGGCCGTGGCGGCTCCCAGGCCACTACTGGCGCCGGTAATGACAATGACTTTTCCTGTAATATTATCGTGCATGGTTCAACTGCTTTTATCGGCCGGTTGTGGCAAGAAATTCGGGCGGATAGCGTTCGCCCTCGATATCAATGGCCGCCAGCGCGTTACGGATTGTTGTCAGATCATCCTGCGTGAGCACAACCTCAGCAGCCCCAAGGTTTTCTACCAGACGGGCCGGTTTGGTGGTGCCGGGAATAGGGACAATCCACGGTTTTTGCGCCAGAAGCCATGCAAGGGCGATCTGTGCCGGTGTGGCCTGTTTTTCGTTGGCCATGCGGATCAGCAGATCAATCAGTGCCTGATTTTTTTCCATGGCCTCAGGTGTGAAGCGGGGCAGGAGCTTGCGAAAATCGCCTTCACTTAGAGTGCTGCCTTTGTTCATGGCTCCTGTCAGGAAGCCTTTGCCCAATGGGCTATAGGGCACAAAGCCAATCCCCAGTTCCTCGCAGGCTTGCAGGATACCGTTGGTTTCCGGGCCGCGGGTCCAGAGCGAATATTCATTCTGTAAGGCGGTAACGGGCTGAACAGCATGGGCGCGGCGCACGGTTGCGGCACCGGGCTCCGACAGGCCGAAATGTCGCACCTTACCCTGTGCAATCAGGTCCTTGACCGTGCCTGCCACATCTTCAATCGGCACCGCGGGGTCAACCCGGTGCTGGTAAAACAGATCAATGACATCAACCCCAAGCCGCCTGAGCGATGCATCGCAGACAGCACGGATCTGCTCGGGGCGGCTGTTCATGCCTTGCATCCGGCCATCGACAATGTTCATGCCGAACTTGGTTGCGATAACAACATCTTTTCGGACAGGACGTAGTGCCTCGCCTACTATTTCCTCATTGGTGTAAGGGCCATAGACTTCAGCCGTATCGAAAAAGGTAACACCAAGATCAACCGCCTTGCGGATCAGGGTGATACTGTCCTGCCAGTCCAGTTCCTGACCGTAGCCGAAGTTGAGCCCCATGCAGCCAAAACCAATGGCTGACACTTCCAGCCCGTTATGGCCGAGTGTTCTTGTCTGCATTTCGCGTGATCCTTTCATGGCGCACCGGCAGGAAAATGCCGCAATCATGCACTTTAGGATCAGACCCTACTCATTGATAATGGGGTATAATGTGTATGACGTTATATTCTGCATTCATGAATGCGTGAGTAATGACCTGATCCGTTCAAGGACAGAAAGGCCAGCGGCATGGAAGTTTTCGGTGCTGAATTTCGTGCGAACAAGCGCACGACCTGCACGCCCATAGTGTTCAAGTTTGCTGGGATGCGTGAAAATCTCTTCCAAAATGGCGGCTATGCTCTCTTCCACCGGTTGGTCGATAACAAAGCCCGTTTCGCCCCTGATAATGCTGTGAGCCAATTCTCCAACGGGTGTGGCAATAACAGGCAGGCCGATGGCCATGGCCTCATGGGCGGCTAGACACATGCCTTCGTAAAGCGAGGGCTGGATATAGGCATCCAGCGTCAGAAGAAAGGCATCGGGGTCGTTCTGGTGCCCCGTGAGGGTTATGGTGCCGTTGAGGCCTAGCTGGTCGATCAGGTCTTGCAGGCTGGCGTGCAGTGGCCCATCGCCCGCAAGAGAGACCCGCAGGGAGCCGCGCCATTGTGGTGCGTTTTCGAAAAAACGGCCAATGGCTCTGATAAGCGCTGCATAGTTTTTCTGTTCATTCAGCCGGCCGAGGCTACCCAGATGCAGGGGGCTGTTTCCCTGCCAGTAGTGGGGGAGGGTCTGGGGTGTTGTGGCGCAGTAAAGCGGCCAGACCATGATTTTTTGTGTGGGAATGCCAAGGTTTTCGCGTAGGTAGCGCTGCACGGAGGGGGAGTCCGCAATCCACAGGTCGGTAAAACGGCTGAATAGCCTTGTATAGGGTTTGGCGTTGGCGTTATTCATCCATGACACAACGGGCAGGCCACACAGGCGGCCTGTAATCTGGCCGACAAGACCCGCAACACTCAGCGATGTCCAGATGACATCGGGCCGTTCACGCCGGACCTGTTTTATAAAATTACGCAGATAGAAAAGCTTGTTCCTTTTCCTGTCTGCCAGCAGGGTAAAGGCAAATCCTTCATCGCGCAGGCGCAGGCCGCCAAGGCTATCACGCGGCTCACACGCACTTAGTTGCACATGGCTGCCTGACTGTTCGATCGTGCGTAAGATACGGGGCAGGGAGAACGCCCCGCCACCACCTTCCAGCGAGGTGACAAGATACTGTATGTTCATGTCCGCTCATGCCTCCGCCATGCGATTAAAGCAGGTGTGACAAGGCGTTGCAACGCGGGGGCACTGGCACCATGTTTCCTGTTCATGACAGAGAAAGCGGTCTTTGGCTGGCCGCGTTCATGCAAAGGGCAGGGAAAGCGCGATGGTGCAGCAAGGCAGGCCGGATGAACCGGAGCGGGTAACAACCCTGTCCTATGTTCCTGTGCCGGGGCGTCGTGTGCCTGTTATTGCGCTGGTTGGTGCCGATGGTAGCGGCAAGACTACGCTGGGCCATGCCCTGTTGGACTGGATGGCTGCCTGCCAGCCCACGCGACTTTGCCATCTGGGTAAACAGACAGGCGGCTGGGGCCGGGCAATAGCGCGTATCCCGCTGGTCGGGCGCAGGGTGGATAATACGATAGCGGGCAAGGCCGTGCAGAGCCGAAAGGACAGGGGGGCCGGACCTTTGGCCGCCCTGATTATTTTTGCCCTGTCCATGCGCCGTCTGTTTCGTTTTTTGCGTATGCGGCGGCTGCATGCGCGGGGATATGTTATCCTGACCGACCGCTACCCGCAGGCGGTGGTGCCCGGCCCGATGGATGGCCCCGGACTGGTTGCGCGGCAGCCGGGCCATGGTCTGGTCAAGCAGCTGACACGGCTTGAGCAGACGATTTATGACTGGATGGCCGGTTTTCGGCCTGATCTGGTGCTGCGGCTCAATGTCGATCTTGCGACGGCTCTGGCCCGCAAGCCTGATCACAGGCCCGAAACCCTGCGCCAGAAAGTGGCGGATGTGCCGAACCTGTCTTTTAACGGAGCGCCTGTGGTTGATCTGGATGCGACCCTCCCCATGGAAACCGTTCTGGCAACTGCTCAGGCTCATATAGCTGCCGTGCTGGCGGCCTATCGGTAGGGGGCGTGCATCGGTGGGGTATAATTGACTTTCCCCTGCCACATTTCTACCAGCGTTCAGGCGCTGTCGCCCTTGGTTGGCTGAGGCGGCTTTTGTTAGCGGGTTCTGCTCATGTCTGTTCGGGTTCGGTTTTCACACGAGACACTTGATGCGTTAATGGCCGCTATTGAGGTCAATGATGTTGTGGACGAACACATCGCGCTGCCCGGACATATCCCAGACAGCTTTACCCAGACGCAGCTTGCCGAATGTCTGAACCTGTGCCGCCAGCTCTGGCTGGAAGGCCCACCCCGCACTGCGCTTGCGGAACTGGCACACTGGCTTGTTTACAGGCGCGATCTGTCCCAGCCTGAACGGGTGGCGTTCAAGCATATTCGCGCCCGTTACAAGCATATGGGCTTTGCCTTTGGGCTTTATACCCCAGCCCATAAGCGGCCATTGCTATACGAGGCGACCTCCACCCTTATGGGCGAGGCGCAGGATGCCTTTAAGAACGGTTACGCAGGGCGGGTTTTTGTAACCGGCATGGGGCTGAGTATGCTGTCCACGCCGTTTTTTGATCGGATACGCCGCCACATGGTGCAGCAGGCGAGCGTGGATCAGGCAGTCACCATAAACCAGCATCTGCGTGCCGAAATAGCCCGTATTCCTGCCTGCCTTGAGGGGGTAGGGATAACGGCGGCCCGGTTTCATGGCCTGCGCAAGATCATCAGCCGTCATGTGGCATTTTTTGATACGCTGCGTATTCTCTACCCTGATGCGGATATAAACAGAACCGCGCGGTTTCTGAGCGCGATTAACGGGCTGATGGGCAGAAAACATGATGAGCTGGTAAAAGCTGCGCTGTCTGGCACATTGCGTTACAAGACTGATCTTTTTCCCATACCTGAGACAATCCGCGCCTTGCTGGGGCAACTATGCCAGCAGTCTCTTTCTTCTGATATAAGGCGGGCATAACAGGGCTTATGAGCAATCGTATTAAAACGCCCATTACGCGGATAGCCTGGAACGCCGCTGTTCTCCTGTTTGAAAAAGGGATCGCTGCGGCTGCCAGTTTTGTTTATATCCCCTACACGGTGCAGGCCGTGGGGATTGCGACATTCGGGCAGATATTGCTGGTTATTTCGTATATCGAAATCATTTCCGACCTTACCAGCCTCCTGTCATGGCAAACGGTGCTGCATTACGGGGCTGCACCCTACCGGGAAGGGCGGCGGGCTGATCTGTATCATGTGCTGCGTTTTGGCATGCGGCTTGATTTTCTCAGCGGGGCTGTTGGGTACCTGATCGGTGAGGGGGGGCTGTGGTGTCTGTCCTCATGGCTGGGTTGGGCTGGGCCGCTTCATCCGGTCATGGATATCTGCCTGCTGTTTGTGTTTTTCGATAAAACAGGTTGGTGTGTGGGTACGGTCAGGCTGCTGAACAAGTTCACCTATCTGACATTTGGGAATGGGCTTACGGCAACCTTTCGTATTCTGGCCAGCATGGCAGGCTATTATGCCCATATGGGCATGACGTATTTTCTGTATGTCTGGTTGCTGTCATCAGTTGTGCTGTTTTTTTCCGACATGGCTGCGACATTCTACGCCCTGCGCAAATATGAGCCCTCTCGCTTTGGGTGGAGGCAGGTCCTGCATACACCAGCCTTTTTGCAGGGGGCGTGGACATTCACCATCATGGCCAGTCTGAACAAGATTTTGCTGGCTGCTACAAAAAAACTACCGATTTTGCTGATTGGCGGCAGTCTGGGGCCAACCGAGGCGGCCATTTACAAGGTGTCGGATCAGGTGTCCAATGGCCTTGTCCGGCCTATGCGCACGTTCATGCCTGCACTCTATCCCGAATTCGTGCATCTGCGGGAGGAGGGGCGGATGGATGATATGCACAGGGTTATCAGAAAGCTTTTCCTGTCAGCCCTGCTGTTTGCCTGCATAGCCCTGCTGGTTGTGACCCTGTTCGGGGATCAGGTTCTGCATCTTTTGCTCGGTATCCACGGAGAGAGCGGCTACCTGCTGCCGGTTCTGGTCTGTGGGGCGTTGCTGACCATTCTGGGCCTGCCGCTTGAGCCGTTTATCGTCGTTACCGGGCGCTTGACGGCATTGTTCCGGTTTCAGGTTTTGAACGTGCTGGCCAATTTGCCCGTACTGTTTGTTATGGTGCATTTCTGGGGCACCATGGGAGCGGCCTATAGCCTTGTGCTGTTCTCAGGAACGCTTTTGGCGTTCTATGCCGTTTACGCACGCGCGGCGTTTGTAAAAGAGACAGGAGGGCGCAACGGGCCGTAAAGCCCGAGCTTAGTCCGTGCCGAACAGATCGCGGGTAAACACCTTATCCGCGACATCGCCTAAATCTGCTGTGATACGGTTGGCAATAATCACATCCGAACGGGCTTTGAACGTAGCCGGGTCGCGTATGACCTGAGAGCCGAAGAAAAGATCTTCCGTCATGGTGGGTTCGTAAACAACAACCTCAATGCCCTTGGCTTTGAGGCGTTTCATAATGCCCTGAATCGAGCTTTGCCGGAAATTGTCGGAAGACGCCTTCATGACCAGACGGTAAATGCCCACTACGCTGGGGTTCATGGCAAGGATATGGTCTGCCAGAAAATCCTTGCGGGTTCTGTTGGCGTCCACAATCGCGCTAATCAGGTTTTGCGGCACCTGCGTATAATTGGCCAGAAGCTGCTTGGTGTCTTTGGGGAGACAGTAGCCGCCATAACCGAAAGACGGGTTGTTGTAATGCTGGCCGATCCGGGGGTCGAGGCACACGCCTTCAATGATCTGGCGGGCGTTCATGCCGCGTGCGAGCGCGTAGCTGTCGAGTTCGTTAAAGAAGGCAACCCGCATGGCCAGATAGGTGTTGGCAAACAGCTTGATGGCCTCGGCTTCCGCCGGTTCGGTGAACAGTTCGGGAATATCGCTTTTGGCCGCCCCTTCGGCCATTAGCCGCGCGAATTGCCGGGCGCGTTCGGTGGTGTCTCCCACGATAATGCGTGAGGGATAAAGATTATCGTGCAGGGCGCGGCCTTCGCGCAGGAACTCGGGGGAGAAAATGATCCGGTCGGTTGCATGCGCCTCGCGCTGCTGATCCACAAACCCTACAGGAATGGTGGATTTGATCACCAGTGTTGCCACAGGGTTAATGGCCAGAACCTGCCGGATCACGTCCTGCACGGAGGATGTGTCGAAAGAATTGGTATGGGGGTCATAATTCGTGGGGGTGGCGATAATGACCAGCTCCGCATTTTCGCACGCGGCATTCAGGTCTGACGTGGCCTGTAGGGAAAGCGGCTTGTCGCGCAGGAACTCGGTAATTCTGTCGTCAATAATAGGGGATTCCCGCCGGTTGACGCTCGCCACACGCTCGCGGTCAATATCCACCGCTGTAACGGTATGGTGCTGTGCAAGCAAAATGGCATTTGAAAGGCCGACATAACCAAGCCCGACGACGGCAATCTGCATTGTCTTTCCCATTTCACGTATCCGAAAGACTCTCTCACCGGGACTGATCGTTCAGACATACCCGGCAAAAGCCGGACCATACGCTCCGGGCTTTGGGTAACAGAATTCGGGCATACAGGAGCGTAAGGCATCCGTCCACGCGGTTTTAACCGCCAGACGGCCCATCAGCGATGGGGTTGCCTTGCCAGACGGGTTAGGCGTTGTCTGTATCGGAATGATGGTGATGGGTGTGAGCAGTATGCTGCACGCTGCTGGTGGCGTTGGCAGCGGCAGAGCTGGACTGCGCATTCTGGGCAGAACTGTTGCTGCTGTCATCGGCGGTGGAGCCCAGCGTGGTGGTGGTGCTGGCCGCCAGATTCTGGTTGTCGGAATTGCTCTGGGTGCTGCTGTCCGAGCCCGAATTATCGTGCTGGAGCATTTCCTGATACGTGTAATTGGCCGTTGCCGTGCGGAACTGCAGGCCGATGCTGTCCAGCCGTGAAGAATACATGTTCACGTTGCTGTCCACCCCGTTGGCGGAGGGGGAGTTGACCAGCAGATATTTCAGATGCTCCACCGCGCCGTAAGCCGCGACTTTCTGGGCATAAGGGGTAGAGGCATTGTTGATAACGGCGGAGGCTGCATCCAGCATAGCGCTCAGGTTATTGATGCTGCTGTCGGTATAGGTGCTGCCTGCGCTGTTGCTGAGCGCATGCTGGGCCGCGGCGCTCAGGGCGATGGAATCTGCTTCCACCTCAGCCTTTTTGTCAGAGCTGGATGAGGCGGCGTCATGGGCGCTGGCAGCGCTGTTGCCGGGAGAATCCGGGCTGATATCAGTTTTCTGCCAGGCAACTGGTGTGGACTGCTGGGCGGATGACGTGGCCGACATTTTTAATGACTCCAGTTCCCGGAACGGACAATGCTTTATTCCGCGCCACAACCGGTTAAAAGATCGTTAAATAAGATGTGGAAAAAAAGACAGAAATGAACACGCTCTATTGTAATGGAGGCAATACCTCGGGGCAATAGAGAGCCCCTGCACAGGAACCGGTATGCGTAATTGCTGTTCCGGTTCCTGTTTTTACAGAGTTTACGCCCTGAACGGGCTCCGCTCTCTTTCCGTTACCGTCAAACAGGTTGGAAAGAGAGCGGGTGTCCTGATCAGAAGCCGATCATGGCGTCGCCACCAAAGGTGAACATGCCGTTGTTGCGACCACCGTTGAACGGGTGGGTGTTGTTGAGCGAACGGTCAAAGCGGATTTCAGGCCGCAGGGCAAATACGCGCACGCCCTTGCCCAGATCCGGGTGGTAGTTGAAGCCCAGCGTCAGTTCACCATAGGTGGTGCCGTGTCCGCCGGGGCCGGGGTAAAGGTTGGACGCGCCATGGCCGGAAATGGCGTTCATGTAGGAGTTGTTGCCCATAAAGGTGGCAACCATGGCGTTGTTGTTATCGCGGTAGATTTCGCCACGATAATTGAAGGTCACGCTGGGGCTAACAACATAGCTCAGGAAGGTCACGACACTGAACGCATCAGCCGCCTTGAAGGGGCCGTTAACCGTGTCGTGGGTCTTGAGGCCCTGATCATGCAGGAAGTTGAATTCTGCCGTAACGCTCAGGCGGTCGTTGACCTGCAGGGTAGCGTTGATGTCGTTCCAGAAGCGTTCAGCCTGATTGGCAACATAAGGGCCCATGAGGATGCTGTTGTTTTCGGGGCCAACGCGGCTCAGTTCAACAATCTTCAGCTTGCCGCCCAGCAGGTTGTTGAGGTTGATGCCAAAATACCCGGCAGGGCGGGAGTTGTTGTCAGCCGTGCCGAAGGTGACCTGATTGCCGGTGTCGATCCCGAAGGTGACATCAACAGTCTTGTTCACATGCCAGTTGAACATGGCCCCGACATGTTCGAAGGGTACGGAGTATTCTGAAGTATAGGCCAGAGTATAGAAGGGGCGGCCTGTGGGGTCCATGACTTCCACACCCATGGGGGCCTGCAGGATACCAACCTGCATATCCAGCCCGCCATCCGTGGCCCACGGCAGATGCACATCCACATGCGCCTGTGCGGGAATAAGCTGATAACGGCTGCTCCATTCCTGATCGCTAATGCCGACCAGATGGTAGTAGCGCGCATCAGAACCATAAATGCCCTGCAGCGTGAAGCCGATCTGATATTCCCCGGCATCGCCGGTATTGGCTTTCTGCATGGTCAGCACAACCTGGTTAAGCTGTGCCTGATTGGCGTGGTCGGCAAAGAAGTTGCCGTAGTTATAGCCGTCGGTGGGGCGGGCCGGGTTGGCCATAATGCCACCGTCAATCAGTCCGGTCAGGGTGATGTCGGACAGCCAGTTTGAAAAGCCCTTGCTCTTGGTTGCTGATGTCGCGAACGGGTGCCATTCGGCATGGGCCGGTGTTGCGGCCTGAGATGCGACGAAGGATGCGAGGGTAAGCGCGGAAAAACCGGCCAGTTTTCTGCGGGTAAGGGCCATACGGTCAGTATCCTTTTATAATTACTTATTGAATGTCTGTTTAATTACGCTCGGTAATGTAATTATCGGTAATATGCCTTGTTACGAAGTGCAATTAAATGAACGCTGGAGGCGGGCGTTTTTCGGGTTATCTGCCTGCCTTCTGTTTTATGTGAAATGAACAAAAAAATTAAAATAATGATGATATATAAAGAGAAAATAGTTTTTCGTCCGTTTTCGTTCCTGCGTCAGAACATGTGGCAAATGCGACAATCATGAGACACGGGGGGCGGAATTGTGTTGAAAAAGAAAAAAATGACCAACTATTGCATGTAAGTAACAGTTGGTTCTTGTGCCTTTCGATCGCGGCGGGTTTGATGCCAGTGAAAGGCAGGCAGGAGGCGGGTTCATTTTAACTCTTGCAACGAAAGGCGCTTGCCCCCATCTTGATCACTGGTGCCACTGTTAAAGTGGTGATGACGTTCTCAGGGCAGGGTGTAATTCCCTACCGGCGGTAAGCAGCCTGACAGGTTGTAAGCCCGCGAGCGCCCGCTCAGGCGGGGTCAGCAGATCCGGTGTAATTCCGGGGCCGACGGTGACAGTCCGGATGAAAGAGAACGCGAGGGATATCTCCCGCCCTTTCCGCGTCTTGCGCGGGGAGGATGGGGCGTGTCTTTTCGTCAGGCCCTGAGTCCGTCCGGTGTATGGGATGGATGAGAGAATTCAGGGTGAACAGCACTCAACACTCCTGGGCGTATGAAATGCCAGCGGCAATAGGCGCGGCGTTCGATCTCGCCGTGTCGGAAGCATGGCGCTTCATGGGGCGTACGGCTCCTAACCCTGCGGTGGGTTGTGTGCTGCTTGATGTCAACGGCACGGTGCTGGTCATTACTGCACACCACCGCGCCGGGGCGGCCCATGCCGAGCGTCTGGCGGTTGAGCAGGCCCGGCAGCTTGGTGTGGCTGAGCGGATTCATACGGCTGTTGTGACGCTTGAGCCCTGCAACCATACGGGGCGCACGCCCCCCTGCACCGAAGCCCTGCTTTCAACGCCCGTGCGGACTGTCTGGATCGGCTGTTCGGACCCCAACCCTCATGTGCAGGGCGGTGGGGCGGCTTTTCTGGCTGAGCGTGGGCTTGAGGTCCGCTGGCTGGCGCAAAGCGCGAATGCTCAGGCCACGCTGAACCGCTGCCGTGCCTTGCTGGCGCCATTTGCCAGCAAGGCTGTGCGCGGACGTCCGTGGATTACCGTCAAACAGGCGCTGGACAGCACCGGCTCCATGGTGCCCCCGACGGGGCGCACAACTTTTACCACCCCCGAATCGCTCCATTTTGCCCATGCCCTGCGGCGCGTGACCGATGGCGTGATAACCGCCACGGGCACGGCGCGGGCGGACAGGCCCGATCTGACCGTCCGCCATGTGGAAGATCACCCCGAACGTCGCCGTATGCTGGTGATATGCGGTCAGCAGGCAAACGTGCCCGCAGACTGGCTTGCCAGCCGGGAGCGGGTGTTTGATGTGCATTTCTGCCCTGACTGCGCGGCCCTGCCTGATCTGCTCGCCCGAACCGAGGCCCTGTGGCTTCTGGTAGAGGCAGGCCCGACCCTGCTGGAAGCTCTGCACCGTCATGCACTGTGGGATGACTGGCTGACCATTCGCCAGGACGCGCAGGGGCAGGACCATTTTTCTGTTTCAACCCGGCAGGATGTCACACCGCTTTCGCTTTTCGCGGAGTGGGCGCGCTGCACGCAGGAGGCTGCATGTTCTCTGGTATAATTGAATCGCTCGGGCGTGTTGTCGGGCTAGATCATCAGCCTCATTCACTGGTGCTGGATATCGAAAGCGACCTGACCAATGTGGCTGAGGGTGAAAGCATTGCCCTCAACGGTGTCTGCCTGACAGCACTAGCCGCTGTTGAAGCAGGGCCTGTGCGGTTTTTTGTCAGCGCGGAAACGCTCGGCTGTACCACGCTGGGCGCACTGGCGCTGGGCAGCCGGGTTAATCTGGAGCGTGCGGTTACGCCGTCCACCCGGCTTTCAGGGCATATTGTGCAGGGCCATGTGGATGCGATGGCCCGCTACAAGGGGCATACCACCGAGGGCGAAGGGCGCCGGGTCGTGTTTGAAGTGCCTGCTAACCTGCGCCGCTACATGGTGGAAAAAGGCTCCGTCGCGCTGGATGGTATCAGCCTTACCCTCAATACTCTGGGGGAAGAACAGGACGGCGTGTTCGAAATCGGGCTGATGATTATCCCCCATACCTGGACGCACACCACACTCGGCACCCTGTCTGACGGAGAGAGTGTGAATGTCGAAGTGGACGTGATTGCAAAATACGTGGAGGCACAATGCCGGACCAAATGACAGCCCGACCGGGCGAACGGGCCCCACACTCTGCCGGGGGGGCGCCTTCCGTAGCGTTATTGCGCGCGCTGGATGCGGTGCGTAACGGGCGCATGGTTATCATGGTTGATGATGAGGACCGTGAGAACGAAGGCGATCTGGTCATGGCAGCGGAGTTCATGACTCCTGCGGCCATGAACTTCATGATCACGCATGCGCGTGGTCTGGTCTGCCTGCCGCTGGTGCCTGAGCAGGTGGAGCGGCTGGGCCTGTCCATGATGGTTCGGCAGGATGACAATACAGCCCGCCACGGTACGGCCTTTACGGTGTCCATCGAGGCGCGCGAGGGCGTTAGCACAGGTATTTCGGCAGCCGACCGCTCCCATACGGTGCGGGTTGCAGCATCGGATACGGTCAGCGCGCAGGATATCGCAACGCCGGGGCATATTTTTCCGCTGCGTGCGGCTCCGGGCGGGGTGCTGGAGCGTATTGGCCATACCGAAGGCTCGATTGACCTGCTGCGCCTTGCCGGGCTGAAGCCCGCGTCCGTGATCTGCGAAATCCTGAACGAGGATGGCACCATGGCGCGCCGTCCTCAGCTTGAGGTTTTCGGCCGCCTGCATGACATGCCCATTATTTCCATTGCCGAACTGGCGGAGTGGATTGGTGCGCATGGGCTGGCACCAGTTACTGGGGTAGATGTTCCCGCTGCTGATGCTGTGGCCGGTGTGGCGGAGCCTGCCTTGCCTGACCTCGCGCATGCGGCCCTGCCCAGCGTCTATGGTGGTGATGATCTGCTGATCCATGCTTTCCGCGATAAAAATGGCATGGAACACGTGGCGCTGGTCAAAGGCGATGTAACCTCTGGCGAGGTGCCTCTGGTGCGCCTGCATTCCGAATGCGTGACGGGCGATGCCTTTGGCTCGCTCCGGTGCGATTGCGGGGCCCAGCTTCAGGCAGCCCTGCGCGCTATCGGCGGGGCTTCGTGTGGGGTTCTGGTTTATGTGCGCGGGCATGAAGGGCGGGGCATTGGCCTTGTCAATAAAATCCGGGCCTATGAATTGCAGGATGCGGGGCTGGATACGGTGGATGCCAATCATCGCCTTGGCTTTGCGGCGGATGCGCGAGACTGGCATGCAGCTTCGGGTATCCTGCGCAGTCTGGGTATTGGCGAGCTGAACCTGTTGACCAATAATCCCGCCAAGGTGCGTGCGCTGGAAGCGCGGGGTTTTGTCGTGCGCGAGAGAATCGGGCTCGAAATTGCCCCCAATGCGTTCAATCAGGCTTATCTGCGTGCCAAACGGCAGCGTATGGGCCATCATCTGGGTAGTTTTGCCGCGACATCGGTCGAGCAGGATACGCTAGTCTGAGTTTTTTATTCTAAGGATACGTTATTACAATGGGCACCCGTTCTTCTGTTACCCTGCCGGATCTGGCCGCTCTTTCTCCGGCTCCGCGTCTTGCGCTGATTGTCAGTCGTTTTAACGAAACCGTTACGGGCGGCCTGCGCGATGGTGCCGTGGCCTGGCTGGCGGAACATAATATTGCCATTGCGGACGAAGATATTCTGGCGGCACCCGGTGCGTTTGAAATGCCGCTGCTGGCGCAGGCACTGGCCAAAAGCGGACGTTATGAAGGCGTTATCTGCCTTGGCTGTGTGGTCAAGGGCGATACGGCGCATTTTGAGTTCATCAGCCTTGGTACCACGGTGGGTATCATGCAGGCATCTTTGGCAACGGAAGTGCCCATCGCATTCGGGGTGCTGACAACCTATACGGAAGAACAGGCGCAAGTCCGTTCGTCCGACGATGTGCATAACAAGGGCCGTGAAGCCGCTGCGGCCTGCGTGGAGTCTCTGGCCCTGCTGCGCAGCATTCGCGCAGGCTAGTGTCTCCCGCCCAGCCATGAGTGACTGAAATGCGGCAAGGGAGCAGGGAACAGACATGAAGCGGGTAACATGTGCCGCTGGCGTGATCGGGCTGGCTCTTACCGTGTGGATGCTGGTTCAGTTTGGCGCGCATGCTATACTGACGCTGGTGGTCAGCTGTGGCTGGGGCATTGTTGCCGTTATTGTCTTTCATGCGGTGCAGGTGTGTCTGTCCGCGCAGGCATGGCGCATCCTGTGTGGGGGTACGTCAGGCCCAGCCCTGCACCTGAAGGACTTTTTCCTGCTTCGCTGCGTGCGTGAAGGCATCAATAACCTCCTGCCTGTTGCTCAGGTGGGGGGAGAGGTTATGTCCAGCAGGCTGCTGGCCCGGCGCGATATTGGCGGCCGGCGGGCCGCGGCTTCCACCATCTGTGATCTGACACTGGAACTGCTCAGTCAGGTTCTGTTCACCTGTGCGGGCCTGACCCTGCTTCTGTTTCTGGTGCACCGCTCCAGTGTGACGGATCACCTTGTGGAAAGTGCCGTGGTTCTGCTGGTCATTGGTGTGGGTGTGTTTGCCAGCCAGTGGCTGGGGGCTGTCGCACTGATCGAAAAGCTGCTGGTGCGTATTGCGTCACATCTGGGCTGGACCGGGGTGGATGGTATTCGTGGCCTGCATGAAGAAGTCATGTCCCTTTACAAGAGCGGACATAACGCCTTCCTTGGCATTATCCTTCAGCTTGTGGCGTGGGTTCTGGGCACGTTAGAGGTCTGGCTTATTCTGCACTTTATGGGGCATGGCTGCACGCTGGCGCAGGCCTTTGTTATCGAAGGCGTAGGGCAGGCAGCCAAATCGGCCGGGTTTGCCGTGCCGGGCGGGCTTGGTGTTTCCGAAGGGGGCTATATCGTGGTGGGCAGCCTGTTTGGCATTGCCCCGCCGGTGGCCATAGCCCTGTCCTTGATCAAGCGTTTGCGCGAGATCGCATGGGGGCTTCCGTCTCTCGTGCTGTGGCAATGGCTGGAGCACGCATGGGCGGCCCGGCCCACCCGGCCGGGTGGCTCTTCTCTCTTCCGTTCAGGCTCATAGAGCGTGCCGGTGCATATCCTCTCTTGCGTCAGGCGAGGGGGTTGGGCAAACCAGAGCGGTTTCCGGTGTCAGCCCCGACAGCCTGAAGTCAAGATCTAGAACAGGGTTCCGTCGCTCATCATGCTGTTCGCATTCATAGGCCGTTTCATTACATTGTGTGCCCGCCATGCCTGGGCGGTTGTGGCGCTGTTTCTTGTGCTTTCGGGTGCGAGTGTTTACGCGGGCATGACCAGTCTGGGTGTTACGACCGACACTAGCAAAATGCTCTCGCCACGGCTGGAGTGGAAGCAGCGTTCAGATGAAATGGGGCGTCTGTTCCCCCAGAAGGAAAACCTTCTGGTTGCCGTCATCGAGGCTGACCTGCCTGAGGAAGGTGCTGAGACAGCCCGTGTTCTGGCGGAAAAACTTTCTGCCGATCACAAGCATTTCGCCTTTGCCCGCAGGCCCGACGCCGATCCTTATCTGATGCGTAACGGTTTGATGTTCCTTGATGTCAAACCCCTGACCTCCATTCTGGACGATACAATCGCGGCACAGCCGTTTCTTGCTGCACTGGCGCAGGACCCTTCGGCCCGGGGGCTTTTTGGCGCGCTCTCCCTGATTGCGGAAGGCATCAAGCAAGGGCAGGCGAATCTGACCGGGTTTCAGGCACCGTTGAGCGGCTTTGCCAATACGTTGGAGCAGGCTGCCGCCGGAAAGGCCGATCCTCTGTCATGGCAGCGGCTGCTGGGTGGCCAGTTGACCGATCTGGAAGGGCGTTACCAGTTTGTGGTGACCAAGCCTAATCTGGATTTCGGCTCTTTCCAGCCCGGTGGCGAGGCGAGTGATGCCATGCGTGCGGCTATCAACTCTCTCGAATTTGTCCGCAATGGCCATGCCCGTGTGAAGATGACGGGCGATGTCCAGCTTAATGACGAAGAATTCGCCACCGTGGCGGAAGGTATGGTGGCCGGTCTGGTTGGCTCCCTTGCCCTTGTAACCCTGTGGCTGACGCTTGCGGTGCGGTCGTGGCGGGTTGTGGTGCCTATCGTTATCACGCTGGTGGTGGGGCTGCTACTGACAACGGGTTTTGCTGCTGTGGCGGTAGGTACGCTCAATCTGATTTCCGTGGCGTTCGCCATTCTGTTCGTCGGGATCGCGGTTGATTTCGCCATTCAGTTCTCAGTGCGCTTTCGGGCACAGAATCCGTCTGAACCCGGTGTGCAGGGCATGTTCGAAGCCCTGCGAATGACGGGGGAGGAAACGGGGCATCAGATTCTGGTGGCGGCTCTGGCCACTTCCGCTGGTTTTCTGGCTTTTACCCCCACAGCTTTCCTTGGCGTGGCGCAGCTTGGTCTGATTGCCGGGGTAGGGATGATGGTGGCGTTCGTGTGCACCACTACCCTGTTGCCCGCTTTGCTCAGAATTTGTCGTCCGCCGCTGAACTGCCCCAGCATGGGGTACACGTTCATGCGCCCGGTTGATCAGGCTATCCGCCGGTTCCGCAAGGTTCTGCTGGCCGTTTTCGCGGTTGTGGCGGTTGTCGGGCTGGCTCTGGTGCCGCGGCTGCAGTTTGATGGCGATCCGCTCCATACCAAAAATCCCAATTCCGAAGGGATGCGGGCACTGCGCCTGCTGATAGACAACCCGCAGACCTCTCCCTACAGCGCGGAACTGCTCACCACCTCGCTGGACGATGCCCACAAACAGGCGGACAGGCTGGCGGAACTGCCTCAGGTCCATGACGCCATGTGGCTGGGTTCGTTTGTTCCAACGGATCAGGATCAGAAACTCCCCCTGATTCAGGATGCCGCCTCCATGCTGCTGCCCACCCTTATGGTGGGACAGACAAAACCCGCCCCGGATGCCGAGGCCTTGCGGGCTTCGGCTGCGGAAACGGCCAAGGCGCTGGCGGGTGTGCTGGATAGTCTGCCTGCACAGGATCCCTTGCGGCGTATCCAGTCCGCGCTGCTCAAGCTCTCACAGGCACCCGATGCCGCTGTTCTGGCGGCCAATCAGGCGCTTGTGCGCTTTCTGCCAGCCGAACTGGACCAGCTACGGACCATGTTGCAGGCTACCCCGGTCAAAATCAGCGATATTCCTCATGATATTGCTGATGATTATCTGCTGCCGGATGGGCGAGCACTGGTTGAGGTGCATCCCAAGGGCCTCATGACCAGTTCTGGCGCATTGCACCAGTTCGTTTCCGCCGTGCAGAGGCTGGAACCTGACATTGCCGGGCCTGCCGTGGATATTGTCGAGAGCGCTAACTCCATTGTGCGCGCTTTCGAGCAGGCTGCAGTTGCCGCCGTGGTCATGATAGCCGTTATTCTGCTGCTGGCCCTGCGCCGGGTAAAGGATATGGGGCTTGTACTCGCACCGCTGATGCTCTCTGCGCTGATGACGGTCGTGCTGGTGGTGCTGCTGCCTGAAACGCTGAATTTTGCCAATATCATCGCACTCCCCCTGCTGCTGGGAGTGGGCGTGTCGTTCAATATCTACTTTGTCATGAACTGGCGCGATGGCGTGCATTTCCCGCTGGCGTCTCCCACGGCGCGGGCCGTGCTGTTCTCCGCCCTGACAACAGGCACGGCGTTTGGGTCTCTGGCCATGTCGCATCATCCCGGCACGGCCAGCATGGGGCGTCTGCTGCTGCTCTCGCTGGGCTGCACGCTTGTCTCTACCCTTGTGTTCGTTCCTGCTCTGCTGCCCAAGAGAAAGAGCGACGAGTTCTGAAATCAGGGAGATAATCCATGCGCCTGCTGGCTGTTCTGGATCGCGTTGATACCGCACCCTTTACGCTGGAGGCGCTGGCAGGACTGTTGAACCGGCTTGGTCCGGCACAGAGCAGCATCCTGCATGTGGCGCCAGCGCGCGACCCTGATTACCTTTCTCCCGATGAGGGCATGCCTGATGCGGCCGAGCATGCCCGCTTTGAGCACACTGTATCCGCACAAACCGATACCCTGCACCAGATCGCTCAGGAATGGGCGCAGGCCGTTATCCCGCACCGTGATACCGCATGGACAGAATGGGTAGGGGATACGCGCACCCTTGTTGCGCGTGAAGCTGCCGGGGCCGATATAACCGTGCTGAGCAGGCCCCGCCCGCAGGATAATGCAGCTGTAGCGGAAGCCTTTGCCGGAGCGCTGTATGACGCCGGGGCGGCGGTTCTGATCGCGCCTTTGGAGCATTATGACACGCTTGGCCTGCGTCCTGTCGTGGCGTGGCATCCATCGCACACGCTCGATCTGGCACTACAGGCAGCGCGCCCTATCCTTGAGCGGGCCAGTCATGTGACATTTGTGATCGGTGAAAACGCGCCTATGGAAGTGCCAGACCCGCCACTGGGCGCGGAGCTTGCCAGGCAGGGGGTGGCTGTTCATATGGACCGTTTCCTTCTGGATACGGGAGACATAGGCGAGCAGGTGCGCCGGCATGCTCTGTCTGCAGGCGGGGATCTGCTGGTCATGGGGGCCTATACGCGGCCTCATTTCATTGAGTGGCTATTTGGTGGGCCTACACAGGATATTCTGGCGCATGGCACCCTGCCGATCCTGACCCGCCATGCGCCGCTTGTCCGATTATAAGGCTCTGGCAGGGAGAGGAAACGACAATGGCGACACGGCTTGCAACAACCGTCCTGATCGGGCTGGGCGGCGCATTCGGCACGCTGCTGCGCTACTGGGGCGGGCTTGCGGCCCTGCGCTGGAGCCAGTGGCTACCATGGGGCACAATCCTGATTAATGTCAGCGGTTCTTTCGCCATTGCGTTTTTTGGTGCGTTAACTGCCGCTAGCGGGCGTTTCCCAGCGTCCGAAACCACGCGTCTGGTGTTCATGGTGGGGATTTGCGGTGGCTTTACCACGTTTTCGTCCTTCAGCCTCCAGACCCTTGATCTGCTGCGGCAGGGATCCGCACTGCGCGCATTGCTGAATATCGGGCTTTCGCTGGTCCTGTGCATGGCCAGTGTGACGGCGGGCTATCTGGCGGCGCAGGCGCTCAACGCGGCGGCCCAGCCTGCTCCGGCGCAGGAAGAACGCTCTGCCCGCTAGGGCCAAGCTATCCGTTCAGTTCAGCAGGTTCGATCCCGTAGCCTGAACAGCCCTATCGCGCCAACAAGCAGGGAGATGCAGGGTGAAACAATGCCGAACACGGCATGTTTGACCGATAGGGAATGCAGCATCAGATTAAGCGCGATAAAGGCGATCACCGCCAGTACCGCCCATGCCGGCCTGCGTATGGAGGCCTGACGCGAAAACTGCCCGCGTAGGGTGGCATTGAGCGCGATAACGGCAAGAGCCAGCGCCGTCAGGGGCTCTCCCAGACGCTTCCACCCTTCAGCGATCATTCGACCACGTTCCTGAGCCGATACATCCGATGGCGGGTGGAGCAGCGTGGAAAGAGGCTGTTCTTCGGGGCCGGGGCCTTCGGAATGCTGGCTTTCGGAGGAGAGGGACAGGACCTCCTGTGTGAAATACACCATGCCCAGATGGCCCGTATGTGGGTCGATTTCCTGCCGGGAGCCATCAAGCATGACCAGTAGGGGCATGTGGTCTTTCATGATCATGACGCCGTGGCGGGCCAGTACGGTGGAACTGTGGCCCGGCTGCCGTTCATCGTTGATCAGCAGCCCGTGCAGTTCTCCATTGCTATCCTTCTGGCGTACGTAAACCGTAAGGCCGGGCATGATATTGAAAAACACGCCATCTTGTAGAAGCAGCACGGCCCCCTGACTGCGGAGCGACTGCTGGAGATGATGGATATGACGGGCACTGTATGGGACGATGACCAAGGTCAGCAGATAGCTGAGCAGAATGCATGCACCCGTTATGAATGTGGCGGGGCGACTGAGTTGGGGGGGAGAACGGCCAGATGCCAGCATGACCGTTAGTTCACGGTCAGCCATGGCACGGCTGTATGTGACAAGAATGGCGATAAAAACAGCCACTGGCAGAATGATCTCGACCAGTCCGGGCAGGATCAGCAGGATCATCCAGAGAAATGAGAGGAATGACACCCCCTGACGGGAGAGCAGGGGCAACAGGTGCAGCACCTGCATGAGCCAGACCAGCGGTGTCAGCACCGCAATCGTGCCCACAACGCCCAGCACGATCTGGCGCGCCAGATAGCGGTCAACAATGCCAGAGATTGGTAGCACTAGGGCACCATGGAAGGAGTGATGATGAACGTGAAGTGATTCATGCGACCTTCATAATGGCCGAACTGATGGACTGCGGCCAAGGGAATACATGTTGCCCGGGATAGGGTGAGGTGGTCGCTGTGCCGTTTGGCAACAGGCATCTTACCAGCCGTTTTTGGCCTAATCGTGACAGGCCCGGCTGTTGTATTGCGCTGCTCATGCCTGAAAAGCCCCGTTTGGTAAGGAAGAAAGAAGGGGGTGCCATCACGCACTGATAGTACAGGAGAGGCTGTACACAGAGGCTCTGTCCCGCTTGGTGAACGTGCAATACGGGGCATTTCTTCCTTCTGGGGAGGCTTGCAGGGGGTGACGCTGTAATTTCTACAAGCGCATGAGCCGTAAAAACAACCTATACGGCCCTTTTATAAGGGCGAATTTCACGGCCTGTAAAGCAGGCCACCTGCGTGGTGCAGGGGCCTGTATTGAAAGCTTATTCAGAAATCCAGCGCGGGTGATGCGGCAGTTCGATATCACGGCCCTTGAGCATCATGTCCCAATATACGCGCGGGAATACCGTGGTTTTAAGGAACCATGCAAAACGGCTGGGCTTGCGCTGGTCATATGGGAAGCTGGGGGCGGGCTTGCCGCCGTACAGGAATTCCGCCAGCACAATCCGCCCGTAGCCGACAGTCAGCGGGCAGGCGCCGTAGCCGTCGTACTGGCCATCCAGCGGTTTGCCGTCGAGCGAGGCCAGCACATTGGCGCATACGACAGGCACCTGTGCCCGGGCGGCGGCCATGGTTTTGGCGTTGGAGGTGTTCATGACATCCCCCGCACCAAAAATGAATTCGAAACGGCTGTGGCGCAGGGTGGCGGGGTCGACTTCCAGCCAGCCAGCGGCATCGGCCAGTGGGCTCTGCTTGATGAAATCAGGCGCGCTCTGCGGGGGTGTTACATGCAGCATGTCAAAGCTGCGGACGTCTTCTGTCACGGTGCCATCAGGAGCAGTAACGGAGAAAGTGGCCGTGCGGGCCGGGCCGTCCACTGCAATCAGGTTGGTCTTGTAGCGCAGGTTAATGCCGTAATAATCGACCGCTTCCTGCAAGGGGGGGCGATAATACGCAACGCCGAACAGGACATCGCCCGCCAGACAGAAATCGACATTGGTGCGGCTCAGCGTGCCTTTTTTGCGCCAGTAGTCAGAGGCCAGATAGGCGATTTTCTGCGGCGCACCGGCGCATTTGATGGGCATGGGCGGCTGGGTGAACAGAGCCGTGCCACCTGCCAGGGACTGGATGCAGGTCCAGGTGTATTCCACCGTCTCGCGCGAGTAGTTGCTGCAAACGCCGTTGCGGCCCAGCGTCTCGCGCAGGCCCTTGATCTTGTCCCAGTCCAGTTGCAGGCCGGGGCAGACAATCAGGCGGTTATAGGCAACGGTGCGGCCGTCATCGAGGGTAACGGTGTTGGCTTCGGGCTGGAAAGAGGTAACCGCAGCGCGCAGCCACTTGCTGCCTGCCGGGATAAGCCCGCCTTCCTGATCGAGTGTATCGCGCAGTTTCATTGCGCCCGCCCCAACCAGTGTCCAGCCGGGCTGGTAGGCATGGGTGGTAGCGGGATCGATAATGGCGATATCCAGCGTGGGGCGCATGCGCAGAAGGCGCGCCGCCAGAGCGATACCAGCCGAACCACCCCCGACAATCACGATCGTGAAATGCAGGTCAGGTGTTGTGCTGGCTTGTGTCTGTGTCACGGCTCTTGTCCCTGTCATTGTCTTTTAGACGGCGCAGTATTCCAAACCCATACAATTAAATAAAGTATTTAATTGTATGGGGCATGTGCCAGAAGCAGATCAGTCCTTGATCCAGACCTCAACCGGGCCGGTCAGCTTCATGGTCAGCGGGTTGCCACGCCGGTCCGTGGTTTTGCCCACGGCTACGCGCACCCAGCCCTCGCTCACACAATATTCCTCGACATTGGTTTTTTCCACACCTTTGAAGCGGACGCCCACGCCTCGGGCCAGCAGGGCCTCGTTGTAGAAGGGGCTTTCAGGGTTGACGGACAGCCGATCGGGCAGGGTGTCTGACATGGTCATGTCTTTCCGGTCTGGTTGAAAAAAGGTGCTCCCGGCGGAAGCCGCAGGGTGTTCAGGCCCGTGTCTTAAAGGGTTTTCGCAGCAAAGACCATGCGTTGTGGCTCAGGGTTTGTGCGGCAGCGCTGAGGCGGTGCATGATCAGGTAAATGGCGGGGGTGGAAAACAGGGTCAGCAACTGGCTGGTGGCCAGCCCGCCCAGAATGGCGATTCCCAGCGGCAGGCGTAGTTCTGCGCCGTAACCCCGGCCAAGGATCATGGGCACGGCCCCGAAAGCCGCAGCCATGGTTGTCATCAGGATCGGGCGGAAGCGGGTCAGGCAGGCCTCACGGATGGCCTGTTCTGGCGATGCGCCGGCCCGTTCCGTCTGCAAGGCAAAGTCGATCATCAGAATGGCGTTTTTCTTGACGATGCCAATCAGCAGAATGACCGCAATCATGGAAATGAGCGAGAAGGGCTGCCCGCATAGCCAGAGCATGAGCACGGCCCCCATAGCAGCAGAGGGCAGGGTGGAGAGAATGGTCAAAGGCTGGCTGTAGCTCTCATACAGGATACCCAGCGTGACATACATGGTGGCGATGGCCGCGATCATGATCAGCAGCTCATTCACCAGATCCTTGTGCAGGTCGCCTGCCTGACCTGAAAACCCGCCCTGTAGGCTCTGTGGCGCGTGCAATGCGCGCATGGTGGTGCGAATTTCGGCCTCGGCCTCGTTCAGCGAGCGGCCTTCGGCCAGATCAAACGAAATAGTGCCTGATATCATGCCCGATTCATGGCTGACCTGAAGGGGCGAGGGCCGCGAGATGAGTCGGCTGATCGCGATCAGAGGGATCATGGTTTCCTCAAGCGAGGACACGGCCGAGCCGTTTGAAGCCCCGGCCCCGCCGCCCGCCAGCCGGTTGGCCACAGCGTTGCGGAAAGACTGCTCGCTTAGTGTCGTGCTGCTGGAGGTCGAAGAACTGCTGTTGTTCAGGCGTACCCGCACCGTATTGGACGCAATGGCTCCCGAGGCGGTGCCGCCCGAGGTGGAAACCCAGAGTGTTTTGAGTTGCTCCGGGTTGTCGCGGAACGTTTTTGCCACCTCCATGATCACATAAGAGGTGGTGAACGGGCTCGATATGCTCGACGCTGTGCGCTGGCCGTAGGCATCGTATAGCGCATTGCCGATCAACTGTGGTGTGACGAGATAGCGCGCGGCGGTTTCGCGGTCGATATCTACATGAATGGCCGTTCCGCTGCCGCTCTGGTGGCTGCTGATACCACGTAGGATTTGGCTGTTGCGCAGGGCGTCTGTCAGGCGGGGCACCCAGGTCTGGATATCCTGCGCCTGATCCGAGCTGAAGATGAAGCTGTAAGCGCCTTCATGCTGCCGCTGGCCACCACCGTTGATATCGCCGGGGTTGGATACGCTCGCACTCAGCCCCGCAATCTGGCCAACCTGCTTGCGTAGCCGTGCGGCAATGGCTTCGGGCGTTGCGTTGCGTTGGTTCTTGTCCTTCAGCACGGCAAAAATTGTGGCCTCGTTTGCGGCATCCTCCCCCGTAAAGCCCATGACATCGCGGATATCGGGATCGGCCATCATGATTTTGACCACCCGCTTGGCCTTGTCCGCCATAGCGGTGAAGGAAATGCTCTGATCGGCGCTCAGATAGCCTTCCAGCAGGGCGATATCTTCGGCAGGCAGAATGGTTTTGGGCATAACCACGATAATGCCGATGGTGGCCGCCACACTCAGCGGCAAAGAGAGCGTTACCCACCAGGGGTGGCGCAACGTCCAGTCCAGCGCGCGGCTGTAGCCTTTGGCTGTGTGGAGCAGGAACCAGTCTGTCGTATCTGCCAGCACACCCGCCCCCCATACGAAAGGGTTGCGGCTCCGGCCTTCTGGTGGAGCCTGCGGGTCGGGCACTGCCAGAAGGCGCGCGCACATCATGGGTGTGAGGGAAACCGCCAGAAAGAAAGAGACGGAGACAGCGATGGTCAGGGTCATCGCGAACTCGAAAAACACCTTGCCCGGCACCCCACCCATGAGCAGCAGCGGCAGGAACACCGCCACCAGCGAGACGGTAATGGACAGGATGGTAAAGGTAATCTCGCGCGAGCCGATCAGGGTGGCTTCCATGCGCTCCATCCCCGCCTCCATATGGCGGGCGATGTTTTCCACCACCACAATCGCATCATCCACCACAAAGCCGGTGGCGATGGTCAGCGCCATGAGCGAGAGCGTATCGAGCGAAAACCCCATGAGGTGCATGGCCGCGAGCGACCCCGCCAGCGAGACGGGAACGGTCACGGCGGGAATAAAGGTGGAGCGCCAGCTCCGCAGGAAGGCCAGTACCACCAGCACCACCAGTGCAACGGACATCAGCAGCGTTTCCTGCGTGTCCTTCAAGGCGCCACGGATGGAAATCGAGCGGTCTGTTACCAGTGTCAGTTTGACATCGCCGGGCAGGGCCTGACGCAGATAGGCCGCTCGCGCGCGGATGGCATCGGTTACTTCTATAATGTTGCTGCCCGGCTGGGCACGGATAATGGCCAGAACGGCGGGGTTTGCATTCAGCCAGCCTGCCTTGCGGTCGCTCTGCGGGCCGCTATGCACCCGGGCAACACTGTCCAGCCGCACAGGCCGGCCATCGCGGTAGGCAATGACAAGCCCATGATACTGCTCGGGGTCACGTGCCTGATCATTGGTCTGGAGCGTCAGGCGTTGCCCGGCCATGTCAATAAAGCCTTTGGGCGTATTGGCGTTGGCAGAGGCCAGTGCCGAGCGCACATCCTCAAACCCGATTCCGTAATGGTAGAGAAGCTGCGGGTTCATCTCTACCTGAATGGCGGATTTGTCTGACCCCACGAGTTCTACCCAGCCCACGCCCTTTACGCCCGCGAGCAAGGGGGTAAGGCGGGTTTCCGCCAGATCACGCAGGGCATCGGGCGCGCGGGTGGGCGATGTCAGGGTCGCGACCATGATCGGGCTGTCGGACGGATTGGCCTTGTAATATTGCGGCGGCATGATCAGGGTTGTGGGCATGTCCGTGCGTGCGGCACGCAAGGCGGCCTCCACGTCACGCGCTGCGCCATTGATATCCCGGTCACTTTTGAAAAACAGCAGGATAAAGCTGCTGCTATCCGTTGTGTCCGAGCGCATGCTTTCAATGCCTGCAATCTGGCCAAGTCTGCGCTCTAGCGGTGTGGTAACGGCGCTGGCCAGCTGCTGGGGCGAACTGCCAGGCTGAGTGGCAATCACGTAAATGACCGGCACCGAGATATTGGGCAGGTCGGCAACCGGCATGGCGCGGTAGGCGAATAGCCCTGCCACCACAAAGGCCAGAGCCATAAGGGTGGTGCCGACAGGACGCATGATAAACAGCCGACTGAACGACACCGGGCTGGTCTCCCTTTACGTGGGGTGGTTCAGTGTTGGGTGGGCTGGTGGCCCGCTGGCTCACCGGAGGGATGGTCGAGGCTGGTGGTGGGTTGGTCCTGTGGCTGGTTGACCAGAATGCGGCCCGGCCCATCCCGTTCTGTAGCGACTGTGCCACTGGCCTTGTCCACGATAATGGAGCCGCTGCTTTCAACATGCAGGGCCGCCACTCCGGTTTCGCCGTGGAAAATGGCGTCTTTGGTGCTGGCGGAGGTGATCTCGAGAGCTTTCAGCCGCCCGGAACGGGCTAGAAAGCTCGAAGCCTCACCAAGATAGACAGACAGGGCGGTGCCATTGGCCTTGCCGATTGTAACGGAGGCCGTGCCCGTGGAGCGGATGCGGGCTGAATCGGGCAGGGTGGGAATGTCGATTGTGCCTGCGGTATCGGCAATCAGGTCCAGCGTTTCTGCCGTGCCAATCTGCGTAAGGCCGGGGCCTGTGTGCAGAAAGACCGGGCCGGTGCGGTTGTCGACAACGACGACACTGGCCTGTGGTGCCTCAATGGCCAAGGCCATGTTTGGCGGTGTGGCTATGTCGATGCTGGTCGGGGTTTTGGTTGCGGTGGCATCCGGTGTTGCGCAGGCCTCAATGGCCAGCCTTACCGTGCCATCAGGCTGGTGGGTGATGGCGGTATTATCCGGCCAGTGGCCCCGGACGGTGTTTTTCGGCCCTTTTTCCGTGCGGATATGCAGCATGGCCGGGCACGCCAGACCGATTTCAAGTCGCTGCCCCTCTACGGTTGCGGAGGGCACAGTATCGGACGGCGAGGCTGACGCCTGACAGGCCATGGGTGGCAGGGTGGCAAGGCAGACCCCAAGGGCAAGTGCCGGGCGGAAAAGACGATAACGCATGGTGTAATTCTGCCAGTCGCGGATGAGGCCGTCCACTCCCTATCCTGCGTGCGTGAGAGATAACGTGGCCACTCCGGCAGTCCCCTGTAATCCGGTGCGTGAAAAAAGGGAGATGGCGCAAGTCCCTGATCATGGGACTGCACGCCAGCCCCGAAGCTGTTATGGTGCCCGGCAGGAAAACCGGCCGCGCCGTGTTCGGCGGGGCCGGGGAGAGCCCAAGGCAGAGAGAAGACAGGTTTTATGTCCAGAATTGATACAAGCAGACCCTTCCTGCCGGTGCGGATCGCGGTCATGACCGTGTCGGATACGCGCACGCTGGAAACCGATTCCTCGGGCACGACACTTGCTGCCCGTGTTGAGGCGGCAGGTCATGTTCTGGCGGATCGCGCCATTGTGCCCGATGATGCCGGGCTGATCGAACAGAGGCTGCGTGCGTGGATAGCGGACCCCATGGTGGATGTGGTCATTACCAGTGGCGGCACCGGCGTTACCGGGCGCGATGTCACGCCCGAGGCCTTTGAGCGCGTGCTGGAAAAACGCATTGAAGGTTTTGGAGAGCTGTTCCGCATGCTGTCTTACAGCAAGATCGGCACCTCCACCATTCAATCCCGTGCGCTCGCGGGGGTTGCCGGGGGCACCTATCTTTTCGCGCTGCCGGGTTCGACCGGCGCGGTCAAGGACGGGTGGGACGATATTCTGGTGTTCCAGCTCGATAGCCGCCATCGCCCCTGTAACTTTGTGGAACTCATGCCCCGCCTGCGCGAAGGGCTGAAAGAGGACGATACCCATGTCTGATGATGTGAAACTGCTGATGCTGGCCGGTGATTACGTTGAGGACTACGAAATCATGGTGCCCTATCAGGCGCTGTTGATGCTCGGATACGCGGTGGACGTTGTCTGCCCCGGCAAAAAGGCGGGCGACAAGGTGCTGACCGCCATCCATGATTTCGAAGGGGCGCAGACCTATAGCGAAAAGCCCGGTCATGCTTTCGTGCTGAATGCGGATTTCGAAAGCGTTGATACTGACAGTTATCTGGGTCTGATCGTGCCGGGTGGCCGTGCGCCGGAATATCTGCGGCTGAACGCTCGTGTGCTTGAAATTGTCCGTGCCTTTGCCGACCGCCCGACAGCGGCGATCTGCCATGGGGCTCAGCTTCTGGCCGCGGCAGGCACCATCAAGGGCCGCAAGGTTTCGGCCTACCCGGCCTGCAAACCGGAAGTGGAACTGGCTGGCGGCGTTTATGCCGATATCGCTCTGACGGATGCGGTGACCGATGGGGAATTGGTGACAGCCCCGGCCTGGCCTGCACATCCTGCGTGGCTTGCCCAGTTTATCAAAGTGCTGGGGGCCAGCGTTTCCATCTGACGCTAGTGCTTTGGCAAGACTGAAAACACCTCCCGGACAGCCCGTTCGGGAGGTGTTTTTTTGCTTTAGAAGTCCTGTGTGCCGGGGCGGTTGAGCATGGCCATCAGTTCACGCCGGGTATCGGAATTGTTGCGGAACACGCCCAGCATGGAGCTGGTTACCATGGAAACACCGGGTTTGTGTACGCCGCGCGTTGTCATGCACTCATGGGCCGATTCAATAATGACCGCAACGCCGTGGGGCTCCAGCACATCATTGATCGTATTGGCGATCTGCGCTGTCATACGTTCCTGAATCTGCAACCTGCGGGCATAGGCATCCACCACGCGGGCCAGTTTGGAAATGCCCACCACGCGCTGGCGCGGCAGGTAGGCGACATGGGCGCGGCCGATAATGGGGGCCAGATGATGCTCGCAATGGCTTTCAAAGCGGATATCGCGCAGCAGCACGATTTCATCATACCCATCCACTTCCGAAAAAGTCCGGCGCAGCAGGCTTGCCGGGTCGATTTCGTAACCGGAGAAAAAATCCGTATAGGCGCGGGCAACGCGGGCGGGCGTATCCAGCAGGCCTTCGCGCGTCGGGTCATCACCTGCCCAGCGCAAAAGGGTGCGCACAGCCTGTTCGGCTTCGGTCTGGGTCGGGCGGTCAGTCTGGCTGTCTGTGTTGGGCGGCGGCGCGCTCATGCCGGTCTCCTGTCTGCGAACAAAATTCGGATTAATGAAGCAGTGCCTGCTGGAACGGGCTGTCCAGACTGAAAGCGGGAATGGTCACGTCAAAGCATGTGCCGGTCGTGGTGTCGCGCATCAGATAGGTGCCGCGCATGAAGCCGCCGGGTGTGCCCAGAGCCGCACCCGATGTGTATTCGAACTTGGTGCGCGGCTGGATAATGGGCTGTTCCCCCACCACACCCGCACCCTGCACGTGTTCCTCGCGGCCTTGCGTGTCGGTAATGAGCCATGTGCGTTCAAGCAACTGCACGGGGTTGGCGCTGTCATTGCCGATACGGATACGATAGGCCCAGCAATAGCTGCCTTCGTCCGGTTCGGACTGGTCAGCCAGCCAGAAAACCTGCACCTGCACGCGTATGGCGCCAGTGACCATTTCGTAAACGGGCAGTGCCGCGAACAGGTCGGTGTAGGGTTCTTCCAGTTCATGCGACAGAGGGAGGGCAGCCCGGTCGGCCATGGGCGAGTGTGCTCCTGAACATATGAGGGGAAGCCGTGCCAGCAGTTTGCTCCGCCCACATGAGCTGGTGCACGCGCTGTCTGGTTCAAGATCAAGGCGGGCAGCACTATCATAAACAGGGGGCTTCTGCCAAGCGCTGCGGGCCGGAACCGCCTGAAAGGCGCGGGGGCTGGAGTGTCGAGAAGCGGAAAGCTCTAAAATTTTTCTTAAAGTCATGCTGTTGTCATAATGGGGGTGAGGTGGAGAAAGTATAATAATACAAAAAATATATATGACTCGAGTTTCTGTTTATTTTTATATTTCGAATCTCAGGGCAATAAAATTTCATTATAACCTTTTCGCTCGGTACACGGAGAATTGTGGTTTTTCTTGACCATTTTTGGGGCGCGCGTTATTGACGATTATTGAAATGATAACCGCGCATTGTTTGTAGAAATAAAAAGCAGGGTCAGACCCATATGCAGGTCAGGCCGATATAAAAAAACGCTTCCTGCAGAGTGTGCATACCCCAAGGGGCAGGCGTGATATTTGCCATTTTACAGAACAGGGCCAGAAAGCGCGGGCTCAAAGCCCAGTTGCTGATTGGGGCAACTGTTTTTTGTGTAATGGATATGCCTGTTACATCCTACGCGGATGACGCGCAGGAAATTGCCTTAATCAAAGCGCAGATGCGTAAACTTGCAGCGCAGGTCGAAGCGATTGAGCAGCGGCAGGCGCACAAGCAGCATGGTGGCACACCCCATGTGGCTGCTGGTAAAGGGCCCGGAACTGCCACCCACGTGGCCGATACTGTTCCCGCTGGGGCAGTTGGCGCGGGAGGGGCGGTCCATCCCGCAGTGTCTGCGGGTGTTTTTGAACCCGCTATTCGTTTTTCATCTGATACGCAGCCTGAGCATGCAAAGGAAATGCTGCCGCTCAAAGTGCGTGATGGGGCGCGGGAACGGGCGGCTTTCGAGTGGATGCCCGACGCCAATCAGCCGCCTACGACCAAATCCACCATCGATCTGTCATCTGCCAGCCCGCAGGCCATTACGCAAACGGCTGTGGATACTCTGCCGCCCATTTTCAGTATTGGCGGTATTTCCGTGCGGCTTGGTGGCTTTGTGGAACTCTCCAATATCTGGCGTGATTCCAATATGACAAGCGGCCCGGCTACGGCGTGGGGCAGTTTTCCTTATGCCAACAGCCATAATCATGGGTTGAGTGAGGAGCGTCTTTCCTCACAGCTTAGCCGCATGTCGGTGCTTATGGAGGCTAATCCGTCCAAGTCGGTGCGGTTGCAGGCTTATGTTGAGAGCGACTTTGCCGGTGCGGGTGTAAGTAGCAACAGCGTGCAGATCAATGGCTATGTGCCCCGTCTGCGGCAGGGATATTTTACCGTTACCGAAAAAAACTGGGGTTTTCACCTGCTCATGGGGCAGGCGTGGAGTTTGGCTACTAATTACGCCAAGGGTATTCTGCCCCGGCAGGAGCAGCTTCCTGCGGTTACAGATAATAACCAGATTCCGGGCATTGTTTTTACCCGCGTGCCGCAAATTCGTATCGGCAAGGATTGGAACCAGAAATACTGGCTGGGCCTTTCCATTGAAGACCCGGAGGCAACAGTCGCGTTTTCGGGCAACACGTCATCTGGTGGCACACTGCCCGCAGCCTATGGCGATACCACCGGGGCAACGGTGTATTACACCAATGCTGGCGGCGTGTTGCTGAATTCCACCACCCAGTACACCAACAACCCCGTGCCGGATATTATCCTCAAAGGGGCGGTGGATACCTCGTTCGGGCATTATGAGGTTTTTGGCCTTGCGCGGTGGTTCCGCTCTGTGGCCGTAGCCCCGGGTGCGACAACGGCTAAAAAACAGACCTCGTTCGGCGGCGGTGTTGGTGCGGGCATGACCATGCCTTTGGGCACCAACAAGCTGCAACTGACAGGTAACGTGCTGGCAGGTGATGGTATAGGCCGTTACGGGCCAACCCAGTTGCCGGATACCACATTCAATGGTCAGGGTCAGTTTGTGCCTGTTCCCGAAATCATGGGCTCGCTCGGCCTGATCGGGCACCCGACGTCCTCCGTGCTGCTTTATACCTACGGGGGCGTAGAATCCGCCGGGCGCAAATATTACATGGGCGCTGATGGCCGCCAGTATGGCTACGGCGTGAGTGATCTTGATCTGGGTGGCTGCGATACGCCCCCCGGTGTCAAGGAGGCAACCTGCTCGGCCCAGACCCACACGCTGGCATCGTTCACGGCGGGTGGCTGGTGGCATTTCATGCAGGGCCAGTACGGCAGCGTCATGGCGGGTCTGCAATACACCTATATTCGGAAGTTTGCCTATACAGGCATCGACAGTCACGGCAGCAGTGTGACCCCGACCGCATCGGGCAACACGGTTTATGTGACCTTCCGGTATTTTCCGTTCCAGTAAAGTGGGATCTCAGGATAGCCCACCAAGGGAGAAAGAAAACATGTCTTATACCGTAGGTACTTACCTCGCTGAACGTCTTTCCCAGATCGGACTGAAACACCATTTTGCTGTCGCCGGTGATTATAATCTGGTGCTGCTTGACCAGCTTCTGCTCAATAAGGATTGCGAGCAGGTTTACTGCTGTAACGAACTGAACTGCGGTTTTTCGGCTGAGGGTTATGCCCGCGCCAATGGTGCCGCAGCGGCTGTTGTGACCTTCAATGTTGGGGCTTTTTCTGCCCTGAACGCTATCGGCGGTGCATATGCTGAAAACCTGCCGGTTATCCTGATTTCTGGCGCACCCAACTCCAATGACCATGGTAGTGGGCATATCCTGCACCATACCATTGGTATTCCGGATTACGGCTATCAGCTCGAAATCGCAAAGAAACTGACTTGTGCTGCTGTTTCCATCACCAGTGCGGAAGATGCGCCGGAAAAGATCGACCACGTTATCCGTACAGCCCTGCGTGAAAAGAAGCCGGCCTATATCGAAATCGCCTGCAATATTTCCGCTCAGCCTTGCGCGGCTCCCGGCCCCATCAGCGCTGTTCTGGATGAGCGTCCTTCAGACAAGGAAACGCTTGATGCAGCCGTGGCGGCTGTCGCCAGCTTTATCGAAAAGCACGAAAAGCCCGCTATCCTGATCGGTAGCCGCCTGCGCGCCGCCGGTGCGGAAGCCGCAGCCGTGAAACTGGCTGATGCGCTGGGCTGCGTTGTTGGCACCATGGCCGCAGCGAAAAGCTTCTTCCCTGAAGAGCATCCGGGCTATGTGGGCACCTATTGGGGCAGCGCCAGCACGCCGGGTGTTAACGACATCTTTAACTGGACTGACAGCATTCTGGCGCTGGCACCCATTTTCAACGATTATTCGACCGAAGGCTGGACCGCATGGCCCAAGGGTCCGAACGTTGCCATTCTGGACAAGAACATTACCAAGCTCAACGGCTTTTCGTTCGACAATATCCATCTGAAGGAACTGCTGGAAGCGCTAGCGGCCTACTTCAAGGATAAGCCGAAAAAAGACGCCACTCTGGTTCAGTACAAGCGCGTACATACCGCAACGGTGGTTGAAACCACTGGCAGCGGTGATGACAAGCTGACCCGCGCAGACATCCAGTTGACGCTGCAGAGCCTTGTTACGCCGGAAACCACCATTATTGGTGAGACGGGCGATTCCTGGTTCAACGTAGTGCGCACCAAGCTGCCCAACGGCGCGCGCGTCGAAGTTGAAATGCAGTGGGGCCATATCGGCTGGTCTGTTCCCGCGGCATTCGGCTATGCCGTGGGCGCACCGGAACGTCGCACCATTCTGATGGTGGGTGATGGCTCGTTCCAGCTCACGGCGCAGGAAGTGGCGCAGATGACGCGGCGCAAGCTGCCGGTCATTATTTTCCTGATCAACAACGCGGGTTACACCATCGAAGTTGAAATTCACGATGGCCCCTACAACAACATTAAAAACTGGGACTACGCGGCTGTTGTGAACGCATTCAACGCGGAAGACGGCAAGGGCGTTGGCCTGCGCGCCACCACGGCGGGCGAACTGGCCGATGCGGTCAAGGTTGCGCTGGACAACAAGGAAGGCCCGACCCTGATCGAATGCGTGATCCCGCGTGATGACTGCACCCCGGAACTGATCTCCTGGGGTCGGCATGTGGCTACGGCAAACGCCCGTCCGCCTGCGAAATAACTTAACCCTCTGTGCGCCTGTTTTCCTTGTGGGGAGCAGGCGCACGGTATTTTGCAATATCGGAATTTCTCATGTCGGCTTCTCAGACGTCCAATACAGCGCCTTTGCCGGGTAGTGCGCCGGCAGGACAGCCGCAGACGATCCAGCCCCTTTATGTGCTGGCCTGGTTTTTGTGCGCGCTGTTCTATTTTTACCAATACGCTATCCGTTCAGCGCCCGGCATCATGCAGGACGAGCTGACACAGGCATGGGGTAACAGCCATCTCGGGCTGATGATTGCTTCCTACTATATTGTCTATGCCCTTGCGGCGCTGGCTGTGGGTGTGCTGCTTGATCGCTACGGTGCCCATGCCACCATGCCGGTGGGCATTGCCATTACCAGTGTGGGCTGCCTTATTTTTGCGCAGGGGAGCCTCGCGGCAGGGATCGGGGGGTATGTTATCCAATCCCTCGGCGCTATCTGCGCTTTTGTCGGATCGTCCTATGTGGCGGCCCGTTATCTCCCCGCCCGCACGCTGGCACTTTTTGTCGGGCTTACGCAGTGCCTGGGCATGGCGGGGGCGGCTTTTGGCTCCAAGCCCACACGTATCCTGATCGACCCTAACGGGTCTTTTCACATTCCGTGGCAGACTGTCTGGCTCGGTTTTGGTGTTATCGGCGTGTGTCTGGCCGTAGCGACATGGTTTGTCATGCCGCGTGATACGGGGGACAGCACGGCGCATCACGGGCATCTTTCCCTTGGTAACCTGTTCAAGCCGTTCCGTATTATTTTCGGTAATCCGCAAAGCTGGATCGCGGGTATCGTTGGCGGGCTCTTGTTCGTGCCCACCACCATTGGTGCGCTGGGTTGGGGGGCGTCCATGCTCAGCAAGGGCGAGCACACAACCATGGCTTTCGCAGCCTCGGATGTGTCCATGGTGCCGATTGGCTGGGTTATTGGCTGTCCGCTGCTGGGCTGGATTTCAGACAAGATCGGCCTGCGCAAGCCGGTGCTGATCGGTGGTGCCGTGGTGCTGCTGGCGGCCTCGCTGTGCGCGCTGTACATCCCCGCTGGTGTTATGCCCCGTTATTCGGTTGCTCTGGTGATGGGTATCGCATCTGGCGCGGCCATGATCCCGTTCTCTTCCATGAAGGAAGTGAACCCGCCGGAAGTGAAGGGCACTGCCGCTGGTGTTATGAACTTTCTGGTATTTGGCACCACGGGCGTGATGTCGCCGCTCGTATCCGCGCTGATGGTGGGGGGCGATACCGATAGCATGGCCCTGTTCCATCGGGCATTCATGCCGCTGGTGGTCGGGATTGTTATCGCAATCGGGCTGTCTTTCTGCCTGCGTGAGACTGGCTGGAAAGCGCAGAAGCAGGGCTGAGAACTGTTTTAAGCAGCCGGTAAAACGGGTTTTTCTAACGGGCCTGTCCTTACGGTTATACCGTGGGGGCAGGCCCGTTGTGTTTTATGGGTGGCCCATGATGCCGGGCCACCGGGCATATGGCTTAAAGAGCGGTCAGAGCCGCGAAACCACGTGCCAGATCGTCGATCAGGTCCTGCGCATCTTCCAGCCCGACGGAGAAACGGATCGTCCCTTCGTTGATCCCCAGTGCCGCGCGGGCTTCGGGGGCGATCTTGGAATGGGTGGTGGTGCCCGGGTGCGTGACCAGTGAGCGTGAATCTCCAAGGTTATTGGAAATGGCGATCAGCTTCAGCGCATTCATGAATGCAAAAGCACCCTCGCGCCCGCCCGCAACTTCAAAGGCCACCAGCGTACCGCCAGCGCTCATCTGGCGCTGGGCCAGAGCATATTGCGGGTGATCGGCCCGGCCGGGGTAGCGTACGGTGACAATGCCGGGGGCAGAAGCCAGATAATCCGCCACCTGTGCCGCATTGCGGGTCATGGCGTCCACACGCAGGGAGAGGGTTTCAAGCCCTTTGAGCATGACCCACGCATTGAAGGGCGAAAGGGCGTTGCCGGTATTGCGTGTGAAAGGCTGAAGCGTTTCGGTAATCCACTGGGCGCGGCCCAGCACGGCCCCACCCAGAACACGCCCCTGACCATCGATATGCTTCGTGCATGAATACACGACCACATCCGCTCCCAGCTCAAGCGGTTTCTGGTACACGGGAGAGGCAAACACATTGTCCACCACCACAATGGCCCCGGCCTTGTGCGCCAGAGCGGAAATAGCGGCAATGTCGAGAATTTCCAGCATGGGGTTGGAAGGGCTTTCCAGCAGCACGGCGGCTGTTGGCTCGGACAGGGCTTCGGCCCATTCATCCATGTTGGTACCGTCAACGAATACCGTGGTAACGCCGTAGCGCGGCAGCAGGTTGGCCACGATCCAGTGGCACGAGCCGAACAGGGCGCTGGACGCGACTACGCGGTCACCTGCTTTGACATGAGACAGCAGAGCGGAGGAAACCGCGCCCATGCCGGTTGAGGTGGCAACACAGGCTTCCGCCCCTTCCAGATCAGCCAGACGCCGTTCCAGTGCCGCCACGGTGGGGTTGCCAAAGCGGCTGTACTGGTAGTGGGTGACTTCGCCCGTGAAGGTTTGGGCGGCCTGTTCGGCACTGTCATAGACAAAGCCCGAGGTCAGGAATACGGGTTCGCTGGTTTCGCCATAGGCCGTGCGCTCAAGACCGGCATGGAGCTGGCGGGTGGCGGGGCGCCAGGTGGACTGGCTTGATGTATCGGAGTTGCTCATTCTGGTATCCGGTTTTCTCGTGTCAGACGATCCCGCGCACGTAATCCTGCGGTATCCGTCTGTTGAAACTGACCGTGGAAACCTTGACGTCGGGCGGGCGTCGTCAGGGCCTCTTTAGCGCACTTCTTTTACCTCGCCGCAATCCGGCCGGACAAATCACGAGGACACCCCAACAGGGTGTGCTTTCTGGTTAGGCGCGCAAGGCGGGTGCCGTCAAGCGACATGGCGGGCAGGGCAGGAGCGACCAAAGAGGCGGCTGCTCTCACAGCAGTGCTTGTAGCAGGGGGATGAAAGGCAGGTCCGCTTCGGGCATGGCGTAATCCCGCAGGTTTTCAGGCGCGACCCATGCCAGTTTCTGCCCTTCACGCGGGGTGGGGGTGCCCTGCCAGCGTCTGCACAGATACAGGGGCATGAGCAGGTCAAAACCGGCATAGGCATGCGAGGCAAAGGTAAAGGGAGCCATGCAGGCGCGGCTCATATCCAGCCCCAGTTCCTCATGCAGTTCGCGTGCAAGGGCTGCTTCTGGTGTTTCGCCCGGTTCCACCTTGCCGCCGGGGAACTCCCACAGCCCCGCCATGCTCTTGCCCTCAGGCCTGCGGGCCAGAAGAATCTGTCCGGCCGGGTTGATGAGTGCTGCGGCACTGACCAAAACCAGCCGCCGCGCGGGTGGTCTGTCAGCTTCGGACGGGGGCGATGGTATGCCCGTTTCGATAGCCGTCTCGGCACTGCCTGTAGTGCCAGCGGGGGGAGGGGCATCAGTGTTCGGTGCGGGAGGCTGTGCGGTGGCAGCGGGGGCTTGCCCGGCACTATCGGGTGCGTTTTGGGGGGAGCGAGGCTGGCTGATATCGGCGCGGGTTGCTTCGAACAGTTCCACGGGCAGGTCGGTACCGCGTGCCACAAATTTCTGTCGGTCCGTGCCTGTGTGGCGAAAGCCCGCGCGCTCCAGCACGCGAATGGAGGCCACGTTATCCTGTGCGGCGGTGGCGGTCAGGCGGTCTATGTTCAGGTGAGCCAGCGCCCAGCGTGCAATGCGGCTTGCCGCCAGCGAGGCAAAACTCTGCCCCCAATAGGCGCGGCCTATCCAGTAACCCAGTTGCCCGACGCGGGGAGCATTGTCATGGGGTGCACGGCCTGTCTGGGGCAGCGGCATGATACGCAGGCCAATACAGCCAGCAAGCCTGCCATCAGGCCCCAGTATGGCGAAGTAGAACCCTTCGCCTTTCTGGCAAAGGGTCTGTGTTGCGGTTATCCATTCATCCGCCAGTTCCCGTGGGTAGGGAAAAGGCGGGCGGCTGAGCATGCGCACAACCTCCCAGTCATTGACCAGATGGTGCAGTGCCGGGGCATCATCGGGTGTCAGCAGGCGCAGGCGGCAGGGAGGTGCGTCAAGCTCGAGGGGTAGTGTATCAGGCATGAGACCCAGAGGCTGGCGGCACGCCGCATTCCTTCAGCAGGTCACGTAGCGCGTTGATAACGGGGAAGACCTCCACATTGTGGTCTCCTCCCAGTTCGCGCCAGGCTTTTTGCTCCAGTTCCACAATTTCGCGGTCTTCTGCGAAAATACGCTCGGTAAATGCAACGAGGAACGGCCAGGCCATGTCCAGCAGGCCGGGAATTTTCGGCCGTTTGACCGAGAGTAGGCCAAAGGTGCGGTTGGTGAGTTCATCTGCACTCTGGGGCACGTAGACAATCCACAGATCCATCACGGGGTCTTCATCCCCGGTCTGGATCCGCAGGGTCTGGTAGGGGTATTCGGTGCGGATGGTCATGACATCGCGGTGCTGGAACTTGGCCGAGGCATCGCGCCGTTCACCAAAGATCAGCGCTTCGCCCAGAGGCTGGCTGCCGCCTGTGCGGGCAAAGCTGTAGCGGGCCTCAACCAGACCGGGTTCCTTGATCTGGCCAAGGAAGCGCGGTTTCATCTGGCCCATCTGCTTGGAGTGCATGAACTGATGGTTCATATCCATCAGGTTCTCGTGCATGAAACTGTAGTGGCACCCGACCTCGCGGCCAAAATACCGGGTTTTGTAAGCCGGGTTGGCTGCGCGTGCCAGAGCGGGCGGCAGCGGTTTTGTTTCGGCTTTTTCCGGATCACCGGGGAAGACAAAAATCATCCCATCCTGCTCGCGGCAGGGGAAGGTGCGCACCCCGTTGGGGAGCTTGCCCTTGCCGAGATAGGGCACGTCAATGCAGCGGCCGGAACGGCCATAGGCCCAGCCATGATAGCAGCATTTGACTGAATCGCCTTTGACCTCTCCCTTGCTGAGCGGCACCTGCCGGTGGGCGCAGCGGTCTTCCAGAGCGAAAACCGGGCCTTCTTTGGGGCGTACAAGGGCAATTGGCAGGCCAGCATAGCGCGTGCCGATGGTCTTGCCGGGTTTGACTTCACGTGACCAGGCGACCGGGTACCAATAGTCCGGGTTGGAGCGGACAGTCCGAATGTCGACCCTGCCTGCCTCAGCCGCGTTGGCGGGGGCGCAGTAAACAGGAGCGGCGGGATCAGTCTGGGTCATGGTGCCTCGTATCTGATGACGGTACGCAGGTCTCCCCTGCATTCGATGCTATCTCAACGCATTGGCTGGCGGGACGCAAGACGCGAGAAGGCCTAAAGGCACATTCTTGCACCTTTGCGGCGTGTTTGTGGCCCGCCAGAAGTGCCCAATAGAGATTACGGGGCGAGGGTACCCAGCCGGGCACTCAGGTCTTCGATAAACTGGAACGCCACCCGGCCGGAGCGGCTACCGCGCGTAATGGCCCATTCATTGGCGCGGGCCATCAGTTCGGCTTCGGGTATCGGCAGGGCGCGCTGGGCGGCATAGGCGCGCACCATATCGGCATAGGTGTCCTGCTCGCAGGCGTAAAAACCAAGCCACAGGCCGAACCGGTCGGAAAGGGAGACCTTCTCTTCCGTTGCCTCGGAGGGGTTGATGGCCGTTGCCCGTTCATTTTCGATCATGTCGCGCGGCATCAGGTGGCGGCGGTTGGAGGTGGCGTAAAACAGCACGTTTTCGGGCCGTCCGGCTATGCCGCCATCCAGCACGGATTTGAGGGCCTTATAATCCCTGTCTTCCTTTTCAAAGGACAGGTCATCACAGAACAGGATGAACCGGCGGGGGTTCTCGCGCAAAAGGCTTAGCAGCAGTGGCAGGCTTGTCAGGTCTTCACGCTGGATTTCGATCAGCGCCACCCGCCCCTTGCCGGGTGGGCAGGGTTTGCCATCGATCTGGTTGGTCAGAGCATGCGCCCCTTTGACCAGAGAGGATTTGCCCATGCCGCGTGCGCCCCACAGCATGGCGTTGTTGGCAGGCAGCCCGCTGGCGAAATACTGGGTGTTTTCAACCAGTGTCCGGCGCTGCTGGTCTACCCCGCGCAGCAGGTCAACCGGCACATGGGCTACATGCGCTACGGGCTGCAGTCTGCCGCGTTCAGGAAGCCAGACAAAGGCATCCGCCGTGTCTACACCCTCTAGCGTTGCGGGCGGGGGGGACAGACGTTCCAGCGCCGTGGCGATACGTTCAAGAAGCGGGGTCTGCTCTGCGTCCATAGGGGCCTCTTTTTTCTCCTGTGCAGAAAGCATGCCGGCGCGTGCCGCGAACTTCCATGGAGGAGCTTGACGGAAAAGGATTGAAAACTATGGTCACTTCTTCCGTTTGTGCAACCAGCCTTATTCTGAAAGTCAGCACCTCATGTTCGATTTCCTTATTCCCGCCGCCCACGCCCAGACCGCCGGGGGCGGTGGTGCAGGAGCCGGGCTGATCTCTTTCCTGCCGTTTGTCGCGGTTTTCGCTATCATGTATTTCCTCATGATCCGCCCGCAGCAGCAGCGCCAGAAGCAGCTCAAGGCCGAACTCAAGGCCCTGCGCCGTGGTGACCGGATTGTGACCGCCGGTGGTGTTGTGGGTATTGTGCAGCGCAGCCGCGAGGATTCATCGGAAATCGAAGTGGAAATCGCACCCAATGTGCGTGTGACGGTTCTGCGTGAAACCATTTCCACCGTGCTGACCAGCACGGCCAAGCCTGCGAATGACGAACCCAGCAAGTAAAGCGGGCTGACAGGCTCCGGGCGGAACGCGCTGGCGTTGTTTCGCCTAGAGAAATGAAACCGGGTCGATATCTATATCGACCCGCACGGCCCGGCCGAGATCAACCGCCGCCAGCCATCGGCGCAGGATAGGCTGCACCGCAATGGACCGGCGGGTGCGCAGGAGCAGACGCCGCCTGTGCCGCCCGCGTAGCAGGGCCAGTGGTGCAGGGGCTGGCCCCAGCACCTGAATTCCTTCGCCATAAGGGGCCGCGCGGCCCAGCATGGCGGCGGCATGGTCTGCCGCCTGCGCTTCGGCCGCGCTGATCACCAGTGCTGCCAGCCGCCCGTAAGGGGGCCAGAAACCGGGGCGGCGCTGCTCGGCCTCTTGTGCCATGAAACTGTCGAAATCGCCCGAAAGCAGTGCCTGCATGACCGGGTGTTCGGGCATGTAGCTTTGCAGCAGCACCCGGCCCGGCGCTTCGGCGCGGCCTGCACGCCCGGCAACCTGATGCAGGAGCTGGATCGTGCGCTCACCCGCGCGCAGGTCAGCTCCGCCCAGACCCAGATCGGCATCCACAACGCCCACAAGGGTCAGGTAGGGAAAATGCCAGCCCTTGGCGACGACCTGTGTGCCGATAATCAGATCCGCCTCACGGCGGGAGATTTTTTCAATCGCTGCCGCCGTGGCCTTGGGGCCACCGAGCGTATCGCTCGACATGACCAGAATACGGGCCTCAGGAAAAAGCTCACGCGCTTCTTCCGTAATGCGCTCTATGCCGGGGCCTATGGCGGTCAGGCTGTTTTCTTCGTTGCAGGCAGGGCAGGTCGACGGCAGGGGCTGGGTGGTATCGCAGTAATGGCAGGAGAGCACCTTGCGGGCCCGGTGTTCCACCAGCCACGAGGTGCAGTGCGGGCATTCCATCCGGTGCCCGCAGGCGCGGCACAGGGTTAGCGGCGCATAGCCCCGGCGGTTCAGGAACAGCATGGCCTGCTCCTTTCGCTCCAGTGTCGCGGCTATTTCATCGCGCAGGACAGGGGAGAGAAACAACCCGCGTGGCGGCGGATGATCGCGCAGGTCTAGCAGGCGGGTTTCAGGCAGGGCCGCGCCCCCGTGGCGGGTGGGGAGCACAAGGTGGCGGTAGCGCCCGGCCTCGACATTGGCCAGCGTTTCAAGGCTGGGTGTGGCAGAAGCCAGAATGACCGGAACCCCCGCCAGCCGCCCGCGCAGCACGGCCATGTCCCGCGCGTTGTACATAACCCCTTCCTCCTGCTTGAACAGGGGCTCGTGTTCTTCGTCCACGATCACCAGACCCAGCGACTTGAAGGGCAGGAAAAGGGCCGAGCGGGCTCCCACAACCACCTGTACCGAGCCATCAGCCGTGCCAAGCCATGTCTGCCTGCGCGCTTTCTGCCCGATTTCGGAATGCCATATGGCGGGCGGCACCCCAAAGCGCCGGGCAAAGCGCCCCATCCACTGGGCCGAGAGAGCGATTTCAGGCAGGAGCACAAGCACCTGCCGACCCGTTTTAAGGCAGGCGGCTACGGCTTCCTGATAGATTTCGGTTTTCCCCGAACCCGTAACCCCTTCCAGCAGGGTGACGGAAAAACCGCCTTCATGCACGCAGCCACGCAGGGCTTGTGCCGCCTCAAGCTGCGCGCCTTCAAGCACGGGCGGGCAGTGATCAGGGTCGGGTGTTGCAAAGGCATGGCCGGGGTCAAGGCGCACAGGGCGCAAGGCTCCCGCATCGGCCAGACCGCGAATGACCGCGGCCCCCACGCCTGCGGCACTTGCCAGATCTGTGGTGGTGCGGGGTGGGCCATCGCCCAGGACTGACAGGACTTTCTGCCGTGCCGGTGTCAGGCGGAGTGTGTCGGGTAGGGGGGCGGCCAGCCAGCCCATGCTGGGGGCAGGCACGCCTTGCATGGGCTGGCGCAGGGTCATGGCCAGCACCATGCCGGGGGGCGAGAGCGTATAGGCGGCAACCCAGTTTACGAAACGGCGCAACTCGGCATTGAGGGGGGGGAGGTCAAGCCGTGCGGAAACCGGGCGCAGGCGGCTGGCGGGAACTGGTTTTGTGTCGGTGGCATAGGCGAGGTCGGGTGGAAGGTCCGGGGTCGCATCCCAGACCACGCCGGTTTCAAACCTTCGGCCCAGCGGCACTGTGACAATATCCCCTGGCTGTAACGCCATGGGGGCAGGGGCCGCGTAATCAAAAGCCCCCGCGAACGGCATGGGCAGCAGCACGGACACACGGGCAACGCTGGCCGGGGCATCCATTTCGTGGGAAGAAGGGGGCTGAGCCATGGTTCAGTATTTAAGCCCGTGGCGGCGCAAAGAACAGGGCCAAAAAGCCGGAGCAGGCCTGCTGCGTATGTTGGAACGGCAGGTCGCATACCGGACAGGTGGTTTGACAGGGAGCGCATATGACAGCGGAAGAAGCGGTTCAGCGGTTTATGGAATGGATGGCGGTTGAAAAACGGGCCTCTCCGCGCACGCTTGAGGCTTATAGGGCCGATCTGTCGCGTTTTCTGGTTTTTCTGGCCGGGCATATGAATGGCCTGCCCGATATGGCCGGACTAGGGCAACTGACCCTGCGCGATTTCAGGGCGTGGCTGGCGCAGGAGCAGGCCCGGGCTCTGGCACGAAATGACAGGCCAGCGGTGCGGCCTTCCACCCCCGATCAGGCGGCTCGAACCCGCGCACGCAGGGTTTCGGCCCTGCGGTCGTTTTTCCGCTATCTTGCCCGACGCGAAGGGGTTGAAAATACGGCCATTCAGCTTCTGGGTGGCCCGCGTGTTAAAAAAACACTGCCCCGTCCGTTGTCTCGCCCCGATGCGCTGGCGGCCCCTGAGGATATAGCGGAACTGGCCCGTACCCCCTTTGAGCGCGGGCGGGACAAGGCGCTGTTTCTGCTGCTCTACGGTTGCGGATTACGTATTTCCGAAGCGCTGTCGCTGGATGTGGCGGATATGCGTACCCTTGCCGCTACGGGCGGGCTGCGGATTCAGGGTAAGGGGGGCAAGGAACGGCTGGTGCCCGTGCTGCCGCAGGTGCAGCAGGCGCTGGAGGCATGGTTGGCCCTGCATCCATGCCCTACGGCAGAAGCCCCTCTGTTTGTTGGCGTGCGCGGAGGGCGGTTGCAACCGACCATAGCGCAAAAGGCCATGCGCACATGGCGCACACTTTCCGGCCTGTCCGAGCATGCAACCCCGCATGCACTGCGACATTCCTTTGCCACGCATCTGATGGAAGGGGGGGCGGATTTGCGGGTTATTCAGGAATTGCTGGGCCATGCCAGCCTGTCCACCACCCAGCGCTATACCCTGACAGACGAAGCCCGCCTGCTGGATGTCTGGACGCGCGCGCACCCACGTGCGCAAATGGAACGCAACAGGAAATAACACAGAAAAGTCCAAAGGACGAAAACTGGCATGATGGAAGCATACCGCGCCCCCTGGCCCGAGATCGAACCCTACGCCCACGGTTATCTCGATACGGGTGAAGGGCACGAAATCTACTGGGAGGAATGCGGCAACCCCGATGGCATTCCGGTGGTGTTTTTACATGGCGGGCCGGGGGGCGGCTGTTCCCCAGCCCAGCGTCGGCTGTTTGACCCTACCCGGTATCGTATTGTGCTGTTTGACCAGCGCGGCTGCGGACGCTCACGCCCCCATGCCAGCCTTGAAGCCAATACGACATGGCATCTGGTAGCCGATATCGAACGCCTGCGCGAACAGTGCGGTGTGGCGCAATGGGCGGTGTTTGGCGGCTCGTGGGGTTCAACGCTCGCGCTGGCTTATGCCCAAACCCACCCGGACAGGGTTCTGGCCTTGATGCTGCGCGGCATCTTCACACTGCGGAAGGCCGAACTGCTCTGGTATTATCAGGAGGGTGCCTCATGGCTGTTTCCTGATAAATGGGAGGACTTTCTGGCCCCTATTCCCCAAGCGGAGCGGCACGACATGATGGCCGCCTATCGCCGCCGCCTGACGGACGAGGACAGGGAAACGCGCGTGCAGGCCGCCAAGGCCTGGAGCCTGTGGGAAGGCCGAACCCTGACCCTGCTGCCCTCTCCCGAACTGGAAGAGCAGCATGACGAGGCCGAATATGCTCTGGCCTTCTCGCGTATCGAAAACCATTACTTCGTTCATGACGGCTGGCTGGAGGAGGGGCAGCTTATCCGTGATGTGGAGCGCATCCGGCATATTCCCACCGTGATTGTGCAGGGGCGCTATGACATGGCCACGCCGGTGCGCACGGCATGGGACCTGCACCGGGCATGGCCGGAGGCAGAGTTTCATCTGATTGACGCGGCCGGGCATGCCTTGTTCGAGCCGGGTATCCTGACAGCCCTGCTGAATGCGGCAGACCGTTTTGCCAGAGAACTGGGCTGATGGTCTCCGGGCGGGAAAACAGGCGGGCCGGGTGGGGCAGGCGGGTTTTGCCGTCTCTGCCACGCCATGGCGCGCCTGTGGCCATGGCGTTTCTGGCCATGGCTTTTTTCTGCTCACAAGCGCATGCCGAGCCTGCCGCGTGCCAGCATCTGGTGGCGCGGGTGTCACTGCGTAATGATGCCGGTTTTATCAACGTGCCCGCCAGCCTGAACGGCCATGCTGCGCGGATGATTGTCGATACCGGCTCCGAGGGCAGTCTTGTCTCTCCCGAGGCCATGGCCCTGTTTGATATGCAGCCCGACCGAGAACGGCGGACGGTGGTGCAGGGCACCGGGGGCGAGGGGCGGCTTGTGCCCAATGCCATTATCCATTCCCTGCGGATTGGTACGGTAGAATTTGGCCCGGTTTCCGTCCCGGTAGAGGCCTTGCCCGCCATCCCCGCATTGGTGCCCGCTATTGAAGGGTTGGTGGGGGCTGACCTGCTCTCGCGTTACGATATAGAATTCAGCGTGGCGGAAGGTTGGATGGCGTTCTGGTCGCCCGCAACCGCAACGTGTTCAGGCCCTGTTGGCTGGCGGTATCTGTATCGGGCGGTGCCGCTCGATATTACCCCGCGTAAACGCCTGATGGCGGCGGTGGAACTTGATGGCCATACCCTGCATGCCCTGATCGATAGTGGCGCACGCTCCACCATTGTATCTACTGACGCGGCGCACAGGGCTGGCGTTTCGGCCGCGACACTGGCAGGCGATCCGGGCGGGGTTGCCGCCGGACTGGATGGGCACGGGCAAGTCTATCACTGGCACCGTTTTCAGAGCCTGCGAGTCGGTCAGGAAGATGAAAAAGCACCGGTTTTAACTGTCTCGCCCGTGCATGATACGGCGGACATGCTGCTGGGGGCAGACTGGTTCATGACCCACAGGGTGTGGATTTCTTACGCAACGCGCTCGCTCTACCTCATGCCTGCCCGTAAACGCGTTGAGCCGTAAGAACTCTGGAGCGCACCACCCGGCAGGGCAGAGTGGTGCGCGTTTTAGAGCCTGAGCGTATCAGCCCTTCAGGCGTGTGTTGCACACGCTGTAATAGCCGCCGCCTTTCTGAATCCATTTCAGGCCACCATTGGCGTTGTTGGCCTTGTTGGCGTTGTACTGGTCAAGGCAGGTTTTCTGACGGGCTTTTCCTGCGCTGAGCTTTGAATACTGGGCGCTGACAGCACTCGGGAAAACCGCACCTTCAGCGCTGGTGGGCAGGGGCTTGGCCGTGCTGGCGGTTTCGGCTGCCTTGGTTTCAGCGGGTTTTGCCTCCGGCGCTTTGGCTTCTGCGGCTTTGGTTTCCGTAGCCTTGGTCGCTTCCGGCTGTGCCGCATCGCACGTAGCGGTCTTGAACGCCTTGTAGGTCTGATCCTTCAGCGAGCCATCGGCTTTCGCTTCCTTGAACTTTTCGTGGCATTCCTTGGCCGTCAGCGCATGGGCGCTGGGGGCGGCCATAACAGTGGTGCAGGCGAGGAGCGTCGCCGCCAGACCAATACGCGCGAATACTTTCATGGTGATTACCTTACAAGGAAGATAGGCAGGAAGATGCACGCTCATAGCCTCTGACGGGCGCTGTGGCCCATTGCCCTGTCCGTCAGCCAGAAGAGCGATGACCCGTGCACGCTACGGCAAATTCGCATAATGTTAAAGGCCCTTGTATGGGTCTGCTTTTGTGCCGTAAGGGGCGTTTTCCGGCGGTGGGGCGGCCTTGTTGGGGCTATCGGTATCAGGCGGGCGCAGGGGGTATGTAACAGTCTGCGCATGATTGGGGCTGGGTGGATCGGGTGTGGCATCCATGCCGCATTTGGCAGAAAATGCGCGTGAAAGAGCCGCGGCTGTCGTGGCACGTGCAACCTACCGGGAAGTGGCAGAAAAAGAAGGAATTTAAAGGTTTTTAGACCACGCTTCTTTGTCTGGCAGCAGGGCATGAACCGTCACGATTACGCCCGTTCATGTTCAGATTCTGGCCATGATTACGGAATACGCTAACAAAGGGTGCTTTGTTCCGCTTGAGATACAAGTCAAACAATGGCAGTGTCAGCCGGTGAACCATTAAAACCAGTATTGCTGAGAGCCTTGAGTTTAAGGAGAGACCCAATATATGTTCCTGTCATTATCTAGGGCATATTCTGCCGTAAAACGCACGGGGATGACGTCATCCCTGTCACTGCTGGCGGGCGCGGTTGCGGTTTCGCTGCTGGGTGGCGGTTCCGCCCTGGCGGCCGATGCCGCTCCGGCCATCGATACCGGTGATACCGCATGGATGCTGACCAGCACGGCGCTGGTTCTCATGATGACCATTCCCGGTCTGGGCCTCTTCTACGCGGGTATGGTGCGCAAGAAGAACGTTCTGGCCACCATGATGCAGGCTTTCGCCCTGTGCTGTCTCATGTCCATCGTGTGGATGGTAGCTGGCTACTCTCTGGCGTTCAGCAATGGCACGCCTTGGATCGGTGGTTTTTCGCGTCTTTTCCTTAACGGCCTTGGCGAACACATCCATAATGGTGCGGATATTCCCTTCACCATTGGTGAAGGCACGCCCAACGCCTCGACGATGACCATCCCCGAAAGCGTCTTCATGGTCTTCCAGATGACGTTTGCCATCATCACCCCGGCACTGATCGCCGGTGCCTATGCAGAGCGGATGAAGTTCAGCGCCATGTGCGTGTTCTCTGTTCTGTGGTCGCTGCTGGTTTACGCGCCGATCGCTCACTGGGTCTGGAGCCCGATGGGCTGGCTGGCCGCTCTCGGCACTGCTGACTTCGCTGGTGGTACGGTCGTGCATATCAATGCCGGTGTGGCCGGTCTTGTCTGCGCACTGGTTCTGGGTCGCCGTAAGGGTTACGGGCAGGATGACCTTGCTCCCTTCAACCTGACCTATGCCGTTATTGGCGCTTCCCTGCTGTGGGTTGGCTGGTTCGGCTTCAACGCGGGTTCTGCTCTGGGTGCGGCTGGCCGTGCGGGCATGGCCATGGTGACGACGCAGATCGCCGCCGCCGCCGCAGGCCTGTCCTGGATGGTGATGGAATGGCTGCGTGCAGGCAAGCCGACCGTTCTGGGTATCATTTCCGGTGCAGTGGGTGGCCTTGTGGCCATTACCCCGGCGGCTGGTTTCGTGCTGCCCGGCGGTGCGCTGATCATTGGCCTGATCACCGGTGTGGTCTGCTACTGGAGCGCTACCAGCCTCAAGCACATGCTGGGTTATGACGACAGCCTCGACGCCTTTGGCGTGCATGGCGTTGGCGGTATTGTTGGTGCACTGCTGACCGGTCTGCTGGCTTATGGCCCGCTGTCCGCCACGGACGCCAGCCCTGAGGGGATTGTCGGCTCCTTCAAGCAGATGATGATTCAGGCTGAGGCCGTTATGGTTACCATCGTGTGGTGTGCTCTGGTCAGCTTCATCATCCTCAAGGTTGTGGATGTTGTGATCGGCCTGCGCGTTACCCCCGATCAGGAACAGGAAGGTCTGGATACGTCCCTGCATGGGGAACAGATCAACCTCTGAGTTTGAAAGTGCCCTCCCTATCAGGGGAGGGTATTTCTGACAGAGGAAAGCCCCCGCCACCGTGTGTGGCGGGGGCTTTTTTATTGGCGTGTGCAGGTTTCTTATTCTGAGCACGCAATATTCACGTTGGTTCTGATAGTGAGGTCGGGCCGGTTTAAGAGAGACTGAAATTGTTGTCGGTATGAGAGAAAGTAAAACGACACTATTCAGAGTGATCACAAGGCAGCGATAAAGGAGCCGGGTAGATGCACAGCCATGCGGGTTATTGAACGCATAAAAGCGCGCAGGCCCCATGTTGCGGGCTTGCGCGCCTTGCCCGGCCGGTTAAGGCCAAGTTTGAAGACAGAAAGAAACGGGTGGGAGATATGTCAGGGGCAGGACAGGCCATAAAATGGTCTGTCGGTTTTTTGAAAATCTGCCCAAAGAGCGCGCTTGTGTAAGGCGCCCGGCCTTTCCATGCTGTTACCCAATAGGGAAAGCAGGCATGGAAAGGCGGAAAATCCGTTAATTACAGGGCGGAATCGCCTGTTTCGCGGGTGCGGATACGGATAACGCGGTCGAGATCGCTGACAAAAATTTTGCCGTCGCCGATCTTGCCTGTGTGAGCGGAATCAAGGATGGCTTCGATAACCTGATCAACCAGATCGTCAGTCGTGGCGATTTCCACCTTGATCTTGGGAAGGAAGCTGATCCGGTATTCGGCGCCACGGTAGATTTCGTTCTGGCCTTTCTGGCGGCCAAAACCCTTGACTTCAGAAACGGTCAGACCCTGCACCCCAAGCGGGGCGAGCGCTTCGCGCACATCGCCGAGTTTGAAGGGCTTTATAATGGCTGTAATCAGTTTCATTTAACTTTTACTCCCTCCCGATAATCATTTCTTTCCTGTTCCGAGACTGACACATTTGGTCATGCCGCGCTAGGCTTTTATGTGGGATGTTCCAAGCGCATGTCTGGTTTTTCCGGGCGGTCAGGCGCATATATGATCCGCCGCCCGCCCGGTGCGTGGCGGGTCTGCTCTCATGCAGGGCAGGGACTTGGGTATTGAAGGAAACCGAGCATATGCACCAGAAGGCCGCAGCCAGCATGGCGGAAGGCGTTTTTCCCGCGGATGATCTGCCCGATGTGGATGTCTGTATTGTGGGGGCGGGGCCGGTTGGCGCGTCACTGGCCTGCCGTCTGGGCCGCGCGGGCTTGAGTGTTGCCGTGCTGGACCGGGCTGAACTGGCGGGTATGGAACATCCTGATCTGGATGGCAGGGCCTATGCTATTGCGGCTGGCCCCAAGCTGTTTCTGGAAGAAGCAGGGGTGTGGGATGCACTGCCCCGTCCCTCCTGCCCGATCGAGGATATTCTGGTGACAGATGGCCGCCCCGGCGAGCCCGCGTCATCCCTGTTTTTGGAATTCAAGCGTGAGGATGCGGGCCAGCCTTTTGGCTGGATGATCGAGGCCCGTGCCCTACGTGTGGCGCTTAATACCTGTCTGGCGGCAACACCGGGCATTACGGTTCTGGCCCCGGTGGAGGCCAGCATTACCCGCCGGGCGGATGGGGCGCGTGTCAGCCTGTCGGATGGTCGCTCATTTGGAGCGAAGCTGATTGTGGCGGCCGATGGCCGGCGCTCGCGCCTGCGGGAGGAAGCAGGTATCGGGCTTACACGCCTGCCATACGGGCAGACGGCTATTGTCTGCGCGATTGCTCATGAATTCCCGCATGATAACAGCGCGCTTGAGCATTTTCTGCCCGCCGGGCCGTTCGCGCAACTGCCAATGTGCGGCACGGATGAACATCCCCACATGTCCGCCATCGTCTGGAGCGACAAGGATGGTACGGCCGAACGCTTTGCGGCCCTGCCGGATGAGGTCTTTGCCCGGCAGGTGGAAAGCCGCATGGGCACGGAACGGCTGGGCCGGGTCACGCCGGTCGGGCGGCGCTGGACATATCCGCTTTCCGCCCAGTATGCGCAGCGTTATACTGATACACGGCTGCTGCTCGTGGGGGATGCCGCCCATGGTATCCACCCCATAGCCGGGCAGGGGCTGAATCTGGGGTATCGGGATATCATCCAGCTTGTGCCCCTGCTGGTTGAGGCGCATGCAAAAGGGCAGGATGTGGGCAGCACGGAATTGCTGGCCAGCTATCAGGCCCGCTGCCGCCCCGCCAATATGCTGATGCTGGCGGCAACCGATGCGCTGGACAGGCTGTTCAGTAATAATAATCCGGTTCTGCGTCTGGCGCGTGACCTCGGTATTGCGAGTGTTCACCGGATTCCAGCACTACGCAGGGCCTTTGTCCGACATGCCATGGGGCTGTAGGAGCAGGAAACGATCATGGATGATGCAGTCATGACAGGAAGTCGGGAGCAGAGCGTTCTCGCATCCAGCCAGTTTGATAAAAGCAGCAGCCTGTGTGCGCCGCAGCTTGGCATGTTATGGCAGCAGATGCTTCACGATGCCTGTGGTTGCAACGACCCGCTGGTGCGTGGGCTGCTGGCAACAGGCGTGCGCAGCCATGCAGATTTTGCCTCGGCGCTGGCTGCCCTTCTGGGCCGCAAGCTGGGAGACCGCTCCGTGGCGGCGGATGCGTTGAGCGAACTGGTGCAGGAAGGTTTTGAGGCTGACCCTGACATTGTGTGCGCGGCGGCGGCCGATCTGCTGGCTATCCGTGAGCGTGACCCGGCCTGCCCGGATTTTGTCACCCCGTTCCTGTTCTTCAAGGGCTATCATGCAGTGCAGACCTACCGGGTCGCGCACTGGCTGTGGCGGACGGGGCGCGGCCATCTGGCGCTGCATCTGCAAAGCCGCGCGTCAGAACTGTTCAGTGTAGATATTCACCCAGCAGCCCGTCTGGGGCGGCGCATCCTGTTCGATCATGGCACGGGTATTGTCGTGGGAGAGACCTGCGTGATCGAAAACGATGTGTCCATCTTGCAGAATGTGACCCTTGGTGGCACGGGCAAGCATAGTGGCGACCGCCACCCCAAGGTGCGCCGTGGTGTGCTGATTGGCGCGGGTGCCAAGGTGCTGGGTAATATCGAACTGGGCGAAGGGGCTAAAATCGGTGCGGGCTCCATTGTTCTCGAACCGGTGCCGCCCTTTACAACGGTTGTCGGGAATCCGGCCCGCAAGGTGGGGACACGCCATGTCGGCAGCATGCCTGCGTTGAATATGGACCAGACGCTCCCCCCCATTGATTACATTATCTGAACCCGTCACTGCCTGAGGCCGCGTGCCTCAGGTGGCTGGGGTCTGTGGTGATACGATAACGCTGCTAACTTCGCAGGTGCGGTTACGGCCCGCTTTCTTGGCCTCGTACAGTGCGCTGTCTGCCTGCCGTAAAAGGGATTCGACCGAGACGCCCACGCTATAGGGGGCAACACCGCAACTGATTGAAATCTGCACAGTTTCACCCGTATCAAGAGCAATAGGCTCGTCGTGAATGGCGTGCACGATCCGGTCCAGCGTTGCAGCGGCATCCTTCTGGTTTTTTGTAATAGCCAGCACGAATTCATCTCCCCCGAAACGTGAGACGATATCGCTTGCGCGCGTCTGGTGGCTGATTCGTGCCGCTATGGTCTTGAGCACTGTATCGCCTGCTTCATGACCATAATGGTCGTTGATATCCTTGAAATGGTCGGCATCAATATAGGCGAGAGAGAAATCTGCATGCTCGGCGTTGATAAGCGCGTTGATCCGTCTCTGAAACCCAGCCCGGTTCAGAAGGCCCGTCATGGGGTCGCTTTCAGACTGGCGGGCAATGTCGTCTTCCTTGAGCTTGCGCTGGGTCACATCATGGATGGTGACAATCGCACCGGCAACCGTGCCCGCGTCAAAAACCTTGCGGAAGTTGAGTTCAATTGTGGTGTCTTGCGTGTGTGGGGCAGCAATTTCCAGAATGGCGGCATACTGGTCGCCACTGAAAAATGTTTCCATCAGGGTAACAACTTCCCTGTTGTTAGTTTCCAGAATGTTGCACAGCCGTTGCGTTGGTAGGTTTTCGTTGGCAACGCCCAGCAGGGAGAGCGACGCGCCGCCCGCCCAGCGGCAGATCCAGTCTCGGTCAAAGCTGAGGATACTGTCTGTCGCGTTGATCATGGCCAGTGCCAGCATCTGTTCGCGTGCGGTCAGGCGTTTGATGAGCGCACGCTTGCTCATCAGTATGGAAGAAACAGGCCGCTCGGTTAGCAGCAGGATGAAAAGATAGACCTGCAGCAGCACTTCGCGTTTGAAATGATCAGTATGGATGAGGCTGGTTGGCCCTTTGCCATCAATTGTAAAGGCAAGTCCCGTAATCGTAATGATCATGAAGGAGAGTGTCGCTCCGGCCTCTCCGATCAGCATAGGGGAAATAATCAGGGCTTCAGCGGGAATGAAAAGCAGCGGATAGGCGCTCTGGCTGAAAACCAAAACGGCCAGAATGGCCTGACAGAGCAGAACAATACCGATTTTCCATAACGGATAGCTGCCATTTTCCGTCAGGTCATGCATGAATTGCCCGCCGAACAGCGAGGTAAACATGGGGGTAAAGATCAGCAGCCCGAAAGACGTGCTGAACAGCCATTCCCAGAAAGACAGCGAGAAGCTGGTATGGTGTGCAATACTGGTGACAAACGCGCCGGGTATGGAAATGACGAACGGTACGGCAAGCCCCGCGATCAATGCAAAATTCAGAACCGTGCGGGCTGTGGAAAATGGTTTGCCATGACTCGTATAAAACCGTGCAAAAGCCGCGACCAACGCGATTTCAGCAACATTGAGAAAAGCCGTGGCACAAAACCATGGGGTCCATTGCCAGACAACGCTCTTGGCCAGAATGTCCGTCAGAAAGGTCAGGCACAGAACACGCTTGCGAAGGGTTAAGCCCCTATTGAGCAGGAGTGCCAGAATAATGCCGTTACCCGGCCAGATAGAGGCATGGCTGCGCCCGTCGGTTGTAAAGCGAATAACCAGTGCCGAGGTAATGAAATACAGCAAAAGCCCCAAGACAACCTTGAAAATAACAGTGCTTTTGTCCGGTCGGGCAGCCTGCATGAGAGGTTCCAGCAAGGGCGGGGGATGAATTGGATAGCCCGGGTTCTCAGAGGGGCTAACTCATTGCGGTAAAAAAGCGTTTTCTGCTCGGAATTGTCCAGAGAAAATTTCAATGTCCAGCATCAGGCAACGCAATGCGGGTAGCGGCTAAGCCTGCGGGCATAAAAAAACGGCCGTGACATTAAGCCACGGCCGTTTCCACAGTAGGTGTGGAGAGGGGTATTAGAAGTCCATACCGCCCATGCCACCCATACCGCCCATGTCAGGGGCCGGAGCCGCCTTCTTTTCAGGACGTTCAGCCACCATGGCTTCGGTGGTGATCAGCAGGCCAGCAACGGAAGCTGCATCCTGCAGAGCCGTGCGCACAACCTTGGCCGGGTCGATAATACCGGCTTCAACCAGGTTCTTGTATTCGCCAGCCTGTGCGTCGAAGCCGAAGTTGTAGTCTTCGCTTTCGAGCACCTTGTTGGCGACCACGGCACCGTCTTCACCCGCGTTCAGGGCGATCTGGCGCAGGGGAGCCTGCAGAGCGCTGAGGATGATGTTGCCACCAACGCGCTGGTCGTCATTGTGGTAGTGCAGGTGGGCAAGAGCCTTGGTTGCGCGGGCCAGAGCCGTGCCACCACCGGGAACAATGCCTTCTTCAACTGCTGCGCGGGTTGCGTGCAGGGCGTCGTCCACGCGGTCCTTGCGTTCCTTCACTTCGATTTCCGTGGAGCCGCCAACGCGGATCACGGCAACACCGCCAGCCAGTTTGGCCAGACGTTCCTGCAGCTTTTCGCGGTCGTAGTCGGAGGAGGTTTCCTCGATCTGCGCACGGATCTGCTTCACGCGGCCCTTGATGTCGTCCGAGCTGCCAGAGCCATCGACAACGGTGGTGTTTTCCTTGTCGATATGCACTTTCTTGGCGGTGCCAAGCATGTTCAGCGTCACGGTTTCGAGCTTGATGCCGAGGTCTTCGCTGATAACCTGGCCACCGGTCAGGATCGCGATGTCTTCCAGCATGGCCTTGCGACGGTCACCAAAGCCCGGAGCCTTCACAGCGGCGATCTTCAGGCCGCCACGCAGCTTGTTGACAACCAGAGTGGCCAGCGCTTCGCCATCGACATCTTCAGCGATGATCAGCAGCGGGCGGCCGGACTGCACAACGGCTTCAAGCAGCGGCAGCATGGGCTGGAGAGAAGAGAGCTTCTTCTCGTGGATCAGGATGTACGGATTTTCGAGGTCCGCAGTCATCTTTTCCGGGTTGGTGACGAAGTAGGGGGACAGGTAGCCGCGGTCGAACTGCATGCCCTCGACAACGTCGAGTTCGGTCTGGAAGTGCTTGGCTTCCTCAACCGTGATGACGCCTTCGGAGCCAACTTTCTGCATGGCTTCGGAGATCATCTGGCCGATTTCGTGTTCGCCGTTGGCGGAAATCGTGCCGACCTGAGCGGTTTCCGCCGGGGTCGTGACCTTCTTGGCGTTCTTCTTCAGCTCTTCCGTAACCACGGTCACGGCCTTGTCGATACCGCGCTTGAGGTCCATCGGGTTCATGCCAGCGGCAACGGCCTTCATGCCTTCGCGCACAATGGCCTGAGCCAGCACGGTTGCCGTCGTGGTGCCGTCACCGGCCACGTCGTTGGTCTTGGAGGCCACTTCGCGCAGCATCTGTGCGCCCATGTTTTCGAACTTGTCAGCCAGTTCGATTTCCTTGGCGACGGAAACGCCGTCCTTGGTGATGCGGGGCGCGCCGAAGCTCTTGTCCAGAACAACGTTACGGCCTTTGGGGCCCAGCGTTACTTTGACCGCGTCGGCCAGAATGTCCACGCCGCGCAGCATACGCTGGCGGGCATCAGCACCAAACTTTACGTCTTTGGCAGCCATTGAATGTCTCCTGTGAAGATCGTTCTTGAATTGCGATAAGGGTTAGCGGCTCAGGCGGAAATCACGCCCAGAATGTCGCTTTCCTTCATGATCAGCAGCTCTTCGCCGTCGATCTTCACTTCCGTGCCGGACCATTTGCCAAACAGGATGCGGTCGCCAGCCTTGACGTCCAGAGCCACGATCTGGCCCTGTTCGTTGCGCGCACCGGGGCCGGCGGCGACAACTTCGCCTTCCATCGGCTTTTCCTTGGCGGTGTCGGGGATGATGATTCCGCCAGCCGTCTTCAGCTCGCCTTCAAGGCGGCGGACAACTACACGGTCGTGTAAGGGACGAAACTTCGTCATTATGGATCGCTCCACATTCTTGCTGTGACGGTGCCCTTGTATCAGGAAGCAGCACCATCAGTTTTGCCGCGCGTAACATAACGCCGCGTTACGTTAGCACTCCCACCCCGGGAGTGCCAGAACAGGAGATAGGTGCGCCCCATGGCGGTGTCAAGGAATGGCGCGCAGTTTCTTTTTGACGTCATAATGGCCGGAGCTGGCATCGGTTATGGTGCCGCTACAGGCTTGCAAACCCGGTATAACAAGGGGCGCTCTGATGGGACACTGGATATCACTCGAGGCCGCTGACGGCCATGGTTTTGACGTCTGGGAGGAGGGACAGCCCGGCCTGCGGCCCACGCTTGTGGTCTTGCAGGAAATTTTCGGGGTGAACCACCATATCCGCGCGGTTTGCGAAGATTTTGCGCAGGCGGGCTTTCATGTGCTGGCCCCCGCCCTGTTCGACAGGGCCGAGCGGGGTATCTCGCTGGGGTATACTGCGGCGGATGTGGAGCAGGGCAAGGCCCTGCGCGCACGGATTCCCCTTGAGCAGACACTGGCCGACCTGCGCGCCGTGCTGGCCCACCCGCGTTCGGGCAGGGCAGGTATGATCGGGTATTGCTGGGGAGGCACGCTTGCATGGGAAAGTGCCTGCCGTCTTGAAGGGCTGGCCGCCGCCTGCTGCTGGTATGGCGTGGGCATAGCCTCGGCACTGGAGCAGGAACCTGCCTGCCCGGTGCAGATGCATTTTGGCGGGCAGGATGCCAGTATTCCGCCTGCTGACATTGCAGCCATTCGCCAAAGACATTCCGAGTTGGAGATGTTTGTTTACGACGAAGCCGGGCATGGTTTCGGCTGTGCCGAGCGGGCGGCCTTCAATGCGCCAGCCTATGCTCTGGCACGCGAACGTAGCCTGTCCTTTCTGGAAAATGCACTGGCTCCCTGAGGGCTGGCTGGATATTCTGATTGACAAGACCGCCCGCACATGACGGGATTAAACCATAAACCCCGGCAGTGCGTGGTGTGTGGCCGGGAGTTGAAGAGAAACAAGGATCGTTCCCGCTCATGCCCACCGGTACCGTCAAGTGGTTCAATACCACCAAAGGCTATGGTTTTATTGCTCCCGATGAAGGCAGCAAGGATGTTTTCGTGCACATTACGGCCGTTCAGGCTGCTGGCCTGCGCGGCCTGAACGACGGGCAGAAAGTGTCCTTCGATCTGGTGGAAGAGCGTGGCAAGCAGGCTGCGACCAACCTTCAGGTTATTTAAGGCCGTTACGGCTCCCTGTCTTGCGGGGGGCCGTTTTCCCATGCGTCATCCAGCGTTGCGGCTTGACCGCTTGATGGTGGCGCATCGGGTTTGGCATGCAGGAAGGCCGTAATGGCACGCGCAGTTTGTGCAAGCCCGGCCCTGTGTGTTTCCACCCCGCCGGGAAAGGCGGAGAGCAGGCGCGAAGGTGCGCGCCGGTCCAGCAGGACAAATACCCCACGGTCTGACTGACGGCGGATCAGCCGCCCGAAAGCCTGTCGAAGACGCAGGCGGGCAATGGCATCATCAAATCCTTTTGGGTCTCCACCCGCCAGATGAATGCGCCGCTCCCGGTGCAGGATATCGGGGCGTGGCCATGGCACCCGCTCGAACACGACCAGCCGGAGCGCATTGCCCGGCACATCCACCCCATCACGCATGGCATCGGTTCCGAGCAGGCAGGCATGTTCCTCGGTGCGGAAAATATCCACCAGCGTATTGTTGTCCATGGCATCGACATGCTGGGCGTAAAGCGGCAGCCCGTTTTCCTCCAATGTGGGGGCAATACGCTCATGCACCCCCCGTAGGCGGGAAATAGCGGTAAACAGCCCCAACGCCCCGCCGCCAGAGGACATAAACAGCGTGCGGAAGGCGGCTGACAGGTCCACAATACTGCTGTTGTCTACATCCGTTACGATAAAGACACGAGTCTGTGCCTGATAGTTGAACGGGCTGGCAAGGCTGGCCCGTATGGCGGGTGAGGGAAAATGATTGGCCCCTGTGCGGGCCTCTGCCGCTTCCCATGTGCGTTCAGCATCATCGGCCTCTCGACTGTCATCCGGGTTGTTATCGGACGATATGGTGGTGGGCTGGTGGTCGCGCAGGGTGGCGGAGGTAATCAGCATTCCCTGTGCGGGAATAGCCATGGTGGCGGCAAATGGAATGGTCGGGTCTATCCAGTGGCGGTGCAGGCCCACGTCCTGTTCGCCCATGCGCTGGCGCTCACGCCGTTCCAGCCGGATGAAATGCACATGTGAAGGCACGCGGCCTTCAGTCTGGGGTGAGAGCTCCAGTTCGGACAGCATGGCCAGCCACGCATCCAACCGGGCAATGGCACGGCGGTGCAAGGCGCGCGTCATGGCTTCGATCCGTACGCGGGTGGCGCTGTCCAGACTGTCGGCATCTTCTTCCAGCCGCTCGCGCAGGCGGTCGCAGAGCGTGCGTAGAGGCTCTACAAGGCGGGTCAGTGCGCGGGAGAGTAGCTGCCCGGCTTGCGCCAGACCCGGCACAAGAGGGTGCAGGTCGCATTCCAGCGTGCCGCCCTGTAAATGCTGCCGTCCGCCTTCATGCGCACGGGCAAGGCTTTGCTGGCGCAGCAGGCGCAGAAAAGCCTCGGTTGGGTTGTCCATGACAGGCTGTGCGGCGGGCGCATCTGGCGGCAAGAGGAGTGTTGAGGCGAAGGAGACCTCGGGTTCCTGCGGCGGCGGATCTGGCTCCATGCCTTCCTGCGCTGTGTCTTCATCCGCCAGCCGGGTGGACCAGCCGGGAGCGGGGAGTGCATGGGCCGCGGTTAATGCCGCGTCCAGCGGTGTTTCCAGTCGTGGGTGGCCGACAACCAGATCATCCAGCCGCCGCTTGAGCCCGCGCGCGCGGGAGCGTCGGCCCTCCGCCCCCAGCAGCCAGCGCCTGAGTTCCGCTGCTTCCAGCCCGGAGAGTTCAGTGCAGAAAGCACCATCCGCCGCATCGGCCAGATGATGGCCTTCATCAAAGACATAGCGTGAGGGGGGGGCATTTTCCGGGCTGTTTGCGGCATCATCGCTAATGCCCGCCTGTGCATAGGCTGCCTGCGCCATGACCAGCGCATGGTTGGCGATCACCAGATCCGCATCCTTTGCGCGGCGGATACTGTGTTCGACAAAGCAGCGCTGGTAATGCGGGCAGGCACCATGGATACATTCGCCGCGCCTGTCTGCTACCCCGGCCAGATTGCCCTGCCCGAAAAGATCGCCAAACCAGCCCGGCAGGTCTCCGCCCATCAGGTCACCATCGGCTGTGACCAGCGCCCAGCGTGCGAGCATGACCAGCGCAATACTTACGCCTGCGGGGCGGCTGGTTGCTGTGTTGACGGCCTCTTCCATGTTCAGCAGGCACAGATAGTTCTCGCGGCCCTTGCGGAGCACGACCTTCTGCCGATGTGTGGCGCTGTCGGGGTAGAGGCGGCGGGTTTCCTGCTCGATCTGGCGTTGCAGGTGGCGGGTATAGGTGCTGATCCATACCGGCCCGTCATTGCGTTCGGCCCAGATGCTGGCGGGGGCGATGTAGCCCAGAGTCTTGCCGGTTCCGGTTCCGGCCTCAGCCAGTAGCACTGTGGGGTCGCCCGGCATGCTGCGTGGTGCGAAAGCGTTGATGCACACATTGGCGAAATCCGCCTGACCGGCGCGGCTTTCAGCGCCTTCACCCAGAATATGGGCCAGTCTGGCGCGAACTTCGAGCGGCGTGATGGCGTGCGAGGCCGGGGGCGGGCGTGGTGCGTTTTCCTCCCATTTGGGGAGGGTGCGCCACACCCTGAGGGCATCGGCGGGTTGCATGGCTTCTTCGGGCAGGGTGCCGCGGGGGGTAAGCCTGTTTTGCAGTTCCAGCGTTTCGGCCACGGTGCCTGCCCATGGCCAGCCTGCCTGCGCCATGCGTAGGCAGAACGCGGCAAGCTGTTCCGCCTCATCACCGGTATTGCGCTGGCGCAGGTCGTTCAGCAGGCAGGCCAGCAGGCCGGGCAACAGATCAGCCTCGATTGTTTCCAGTGTTTCTGCGTCCAGCCCCAGAGCCATGGCCAGCCCTCGTGGTGTGGGCACGGCAGGGCGGGCAGGGTGGACGAAAGCAAACAGCTCAAGGAGGTCAAGCCATGGGCCGGGTTGTCCCGGCGCGGGCAAGCCCAGCCTGCGGGCCAGAGCGGGGGCGTGGACGACAAGGAACGGGGGAAGGGTGTTCAGCCGCTCACGCAGGGTCTGGGCAGGCAGGGTCAGTAGTTCGCCATCCTCGGTCAGAAGCGAAAAGCCGCCCCGGTATGGGACGAGGGCCGGTGCATCATGCGCGGAGGGAAAAGAAGACTGCATGTTTTCTAGATGAGCTATTCGCAGGCTCAGCGCCAGAGGGGATGCAGCAAAAGCCGTCCTTCAAAAACAAAAGCCCGCGTGCCGGTAGGGCGCGCGGGCTTGAGCCTGAAAGCGGGTGGAAAAATCAGTCCTGAGTTTTCAGGCTGTCCACAACAATTTCGAGCAGCTTGCCATGCATGTTGCCGTTGCCGGCCACGATCATCACATCGTCAGGCAGGTCATCAAGGTCAATACCATCGGGGTCTGTGACCTGACCGCCCGCTTCACGCACGATCAGTGCACCAGCCGCGCAGTCCCACGGTTTGATGCCAAATTCCCAATACCCTTCGTAGCGCCCGGCCGCGACCCATGCGAGGTCGAGGGCTGCGGCGCCAAAGCGGCGGATTCCCGCCACGCGGGGCATCAGGTTGCCCATAACGCGGGCAAAGGGCAGGCGCTGTTTGGCCGGAACCTTGGCAAAGGGAATGCCCGTGGCAAACACTGCCTCGTTCATGTCACGCCGGGCGGAAACACGCAGGCGGCGCTCGTTCAGATAGGCGCCCGAGCCTTTTTCGGCCCAGAACATTTCACCAGCGGCGGGGTTGTAAACCAGCCCGGCTGCCAGTTCCACGCGTCCATCAGGTAGGCGGCGCTGCAGGCCGATGGAAATGGCCCAGTGAGGAATGCCGTGCAGGAAGTTGGTGGTGCCGTCGAGCGGGTCCACCACCCAGCGCCAGGTCCAGTTATCGCTGCCTGATGCGCCGGATTCTTCCATAAGAAAGGCATAGCCGGGCCGGGCGCGTTCCAGTTCCTCACGCAGAGTCTGTTCTGCGCGCAGATCCGCCTGGGAGACAAAGTCGCCCGGCCCCTTGATGCTGACCTGAAGCTGCTCGACTTCGTTAAAGTCACGCAGCAGGCGCTTGGCCGCTTTCTGGGCTGCGGTTTGCATCACCATCATGACGGGGGAGAGACGCATGGCCACGGTGTTTTGTCCTGACTTAAAGGGTGGAGAGACGGAAAAAGATCAGTTCTTGGCGCGTTCGACGTAGGAACCGTCTTCCGTACGAACCACGATACGCTCGCCCGCTTCGATAAAGGGCGGCACCATGGTCTTGACCCCGTTAGAAAGCTTGGCAGGCTTGTAGGAAGAGCTGGCGGTCTGCCCCTTGACGACGGGATCGGCTTCGACAACCTCAAGCGTGACCTGCGGCGGCAGGTCGATACCCACCGGGTCGCCTTCAACCAGATGCAGGTTGATGGTCATGTTGTCCTGAATAAAGGGAGCCTGTTCGCCCAGCAGCTCAAGCGGCACTGTCAGCTGCTCGAAGTTTTCGGGGTCCATCAGTACCAGCAGTTCACCATCGGTGTAAGAGTACAGATATTCCCGGTCTTCGGTCATCAGACGTTCGACGGTATCGGCGGTGCGCCACCGTTCGTTGGTCTTGTTGCCCGTCTTGAGGTCGCGCATTTCAACCTGAATGAAAGCGCCGCCCTTGCCGGGGGTGATGATCTGCTGCTTCAAGACCGTCCAGCGACGACCGTCATGCTCAATGACCTGACCGGCACGGATCAGGTTTGCCTGCTGTTTCATACGTGGTTCCCAAGAGGAATGGCTATTCAGGATGGGGCTTGTACAGTCCCGTGGCAGGAAGGGCAAGCGCCATGGGGCGCACGCCACCTGCTGTCTTTGCATCATACAGCAAGCGGGTGGCTGGACAGCCTCACTGCATCCTGCTTATAAGGCAGTGCCTTGGCGAAGCTGGATGGGTGTCCGAGCGGTTTAAGGAACTGGTCTTGAAAACCAGCGTGCGGGGAACCGTACCGTGGGTTCGAATCCCACCCCATCCGCCAAGTTGCATTCTCTCAAATTCTTATAACTCCTCACGGGCCTTGATTTTCAGGGCCTTTTGCTGTTTCTGTTGTCTCACGTGTTCTCATTTTGTTTCATGTAAGCGCGCAGTTTTGTGGGCAACGTGTGGGCAAAATTCTTCTGCGTGTGGGTAACGAATATCAGGCCAGCGCTATCCGCGCTCATTCACAACACAAAATGCAACTGTAGTGCTAGTCTTCAGGAATACGCCCTGCCCGGAGATCCGCTTTCTCAGCGTTGGTATTGCACTGCTTTGGCGCGGCCAGGAGTGTGGCATCCAGTATCTGGCCCGACATAGGTAGATAACCGGCGTTACGCAGAGTCACGTCAAACCGGTCAAACAGCCTTTCGACCGCGACCGCCTGGGGCAGACGTTCAGGAAACAACCAGACCGTTTTGGCACCAGGCACCCGATCCGATAACGTCAGGCCGAGGAAGCGCATGAAGGACAGACGGTCGTTGATCAGATACTCCGTCCGTTCGTCGGACAGAGTGTTCCACGTCTGGATCACCAGGATTTTGAACATCAGCACCGGATTAAACGGGGGACAACCACCTTTGCTACCGTCTGAATAGGCCAGAGCCTACTCCAGATCAGGGTGGAAGACTTCAAAATCCACAATCCGGGAAGACGCTTCAAGTTGATCACCCAGATCGCTCAACCGGGACAACCGCTCTTCAACGTCAAACAAACCGGACTGCTTCATCATCTACCCTTCTAATCAAGGGAAGATATGCAATCACGGAGCATGTTTTAAAACGAGAGGGTTTTTCTAACCCTCCAGATTAAACTGAAGTCTCAGGCATGGTGCTGGATCAAGATGATCCAGGCAGCCGCCATCATGATACACACGATTGAGACCGGGGCCCCCACACGGGCAAAGGCACCAAACGAGATTTTAACACCATGACTCGCGG
>NZ_JBDNWF010000010.1:0-32170 GCF_047721125.1 Acetobacter papayae
CCCCCTGCCAGACTTCGTGTACACCCCTGTTTTCCCGCTCGGGAAAGATACAACCCAGTACCGCAAGCTCGATATTGACGGGGTCAGCACCTCGCAATGCGGCGGCAAGACGGTTGTGCACGTCACCCCCGAAGCCCTGAGCGAACTGACGGCGCAGGCCTTCCACGAAGTGGCGCATTTCCTGCGTGCCTCGCATCTGGAAAAACTGGCTGCCATCCTCAAGGACCCCGAAGCCTCGGACAATGACCGCTTCGTGGCGATGGACCTGCTGCAAAATGCCTGTATCGCGGCGGGAGGCATCCTGCCCATGTGTCAGGATACCGGCACGGCTATTGTGTTTGGCAAAAAAGGCCAGCGGCTGTGGGTGGAAGGCAACGAGGAAATCGCCTTCTCGCGCGGGGTATACGATACCTACACCCGCACCAGCCTGCGCTATTCGCAAATGGCGCCGCTGAGCATGTTCGAGGAAAAGAACACCGGCACCAACCTGCCGGTCCAGTGCGACATCTTTGCCTCCCCCGCCGGTGAGCATGATGAGAGCTTCGAGCTGATGTTCGTCGCCAAGGGCGGTGGCTCGGCCAACAAGACCTTCCTGTTTCAGGAAACGCGCGCCCTGCTGGGTTCCGAAGCGCAGCTTCTCTCATGGCTGGATACGAAAATCCGCACACTGGGCACCTCGGCCTGTCCGCCTTACCATCTGGCCATTGTCATTGGTGGCATGTCAGCCGAGCAGACGCTCAAGACCGTCAAGCTCGCCTCCACCCACTGGTATGACAGCCTGCCCACCTCTGGCAGCCCCACCGGCCATGCCTTCCGTGATGTGGACATGGAACGCAAGGTGCTGGAGCTGACCCGCAAGCTGGGCATCGGGGCGCAGTTCGGCGGCAAGTATTTCTGCCATGATGTGCGAATCGTCCGCCTGCCACGCCATGGGGCCTCGCTGCCCGTGGGCATGGGTGTGTCCTGCTCGGCTGACCGGCAGGTGAAAGCCCGCATTACGGCAGACGGCTTCTTTCTCGAACAGCTTGAGCACGACCCGGCACGCTTCCTGCCCGAAACCACGGATGAGCACCTTGAAGGCGAGGCGATCAAGATCGACCTCAACCGCCCCATGGACGAAATCCGCCGTGAGCTGTCGCAATACCCGGTCAAGACCCGGCTGGCACTGAGCGGCACCGTGGTGGTGGCGCGCGACATTGCGCATGCCAAGTTCCGCGAACGGCTGCAAAAGGGCGAAGGCCTGCCCGATTATCTGAAAAACCACCCGGTCTATTACGCAGGCCCGGCCAAAACGCCCGAGGGCATGCCCACCGGCTCCTTTGGCCCCACCACCGCAGGGCGCATGGATTCCTACGTGGACGAGCTACAGGCCAATGGTGGCTCCTATGTCATGCTGGCCAAGGGCAACCGTTCCAAGGCCGTGCGCGATGCCTGCCAGAAATATGGCGGTTTCTACCTCGGCTCCGTTGGTGGCCCGGCAGCGCGTCTGGCCAAAGACTGCATCCGCAAGGTTGAAGTGCTGGAATACCCCGAACTGGGTATGGAAGCGGTCTGGAAAATCGAAGTGGAAGATTTCCCGGCCTTTATTGTTATTGATGACAAAGGCAACGACTTCTACGCTGAGTTGTAACCCCTGCCCTGCCCACTGCCTCCCCGGCGGATGGGCAGCCCCAGCAAAAGGAGTGGTGCGGCCACATGCGTTTCACTGTTGATCGTCTTGACCATGTTGTCCTGACAGTCCGCGACCTTGAAATCTCCGCGTCATGGTACCAGCGCGTGCTGGGCATGGACCGGGAGGAATACGGACGCAATAACCGCACGGCCCTGCGTTTCGGGGGGCAGAAACTCAACCTGCGCCCCCATGACGCGCAAGGCTGGGATACGGCAACCCACGCCCTGCCCGGCGGTAACGACCTGTGCTTCATTACCGCCATTACCAGCGCGGATGTTATCGAACATCTGAAAATCTGCGGGGTGACAGTGGTGGAAGGGCCGGTTGCGCGGCTTGGCGCCATTGGCCCGATCACCTCTGTTTACTGCCACGACCCGGATGAAAACCTGATTGAGATCGCCTCGTATCAGGGCTGAGCCCTTACGCCCGGCGAAAAATAACGGCCCCCCGCACCTGCAGCCTTGCTGGCACAGATGCGGGGGGCCTGTTTTTTATCAGGCGTGGTTGCCTGTTTTGGAAGAAGACAGGCCTGCGTGCTGGCCGGTCGCGGGGGTTACGGCTTCATGCGGCGCATTGCCCAGCCACCCACCAGTAAACCCGGCACGCAGCAGCCCCTGCCGAATAACAGGGTTGTGCTTCATGGTGTTCCACACCAGCCCACTACGCCAGTTTTCGATCATCAGCAGGATCGGCCCCTGATCGATGCCTATATAGGTGTTATCAGCCCAGAAATTCTTCTGGCCGTCATCATGGTAGCTGGGGTTGAACGCATCCACAAAACCATACTGGCCGTAGATACGCATGCCGTATTTGTCCTTCATGGACCGCAGGGCACGGATAGCGATTTCAGGCGCGAAAGCTACCGAGCCACCTGCCGCCGTTGGGGCCAGCGTGCCATCGTCCAGCGTATAGTCACGCCCCACACCGCGCGCGGAATAGGCCATGAAATGCCGGTCCTGCCCGTCTTCATGGCGCACGGTATCCGCTGGGCCATCACTGGCTGTCAGGCCCCAGATATTGCTACTGTAATCCTGCCAATGCCCCGGGTTATGCTGGGCATATGAACGCTGGGCATACACCGCGCGGCGACTGTTTTCGAAATAGTCGATCCCTTTTTCGCGGTTCCAGTCATCGCGAATACCCCGGAAGTCAATCCATGCATGCGTGTACTGGTGGCCAAAAAGTGGCGCGAAGTTAAGGAAAGTCTGCCCGTAGGACTCACCCCAGCGCTTGTCGTTTGTAGCGATCCAAGCCTGCCATGATACCGGGTCCAGTGCCGAGTGGCTTGCACCAAGGCCCAGCACATACAGCATCATGCCTTCGCTATAGCCTTCCCAGTAATTGGACAAAAAGCCATGCTCGGGCGACCAGCCCATGCTCAGCCGGTTATCCGGGCGCAGCATCCACCGCCAGTCAACCCGGTTGAACAGGGTATCGGCCAGATCGCGGATTTCACGCTCAGACACCGTATCCTTCGTGTAGAAGCTGCTGGCAAACAGCACGCCCTGCATCAGCAGCGCCGTATCGATGCTGGAAAGCTCGGTATCGGTATTGAAACGCAGCCCCGTGCGATGATCGAGGAAATGATAGAAGAAACCATGATACCCGCCCGCCTGCATGGGCGTGGCGTTCTGTGGCAGCCGCACCATGGTACGCAGCACACGCAGGGTACGCTCCACTGCCTGCTCACGCGTAACATAACCGCGCGTCACCCCGATACCATAAGCGGTCAGCCCGAACCCGACAGAAGCAACGCTCGACTGGGTCTGGTCGGATGGGTAGCGATCCGGCACCAGCCCCGTAACCGGGTCGGCTGAATCCCAGAACCAGCGGAATGTCCGGTATTCCAGATCCTTCATCAGCGCGACATCCGTCGCACTGATACCCCTGCGGCCATCATGGGCATGCACCATGCCACCGGGTGGTAGCGGATGGGGTTCTGTACCCTGTGTGGTGGCCCGCTCTGCGCCCTGAGATGCAGCCGGGGCCGTTCCCTTAACCGGGGCCTGCACCGCTACAGCCGGAGCGGCTGCCGCAACAGGAGCCGCCGGTGTGTCCTGCGCCGTAGCCGCCCAGACAGAAGAGGCACTCCCTGCGCCAAAGGCCGAGGCCCCCAGCCCCGATACCGTCAGAACCATGTTCAGGAACGTAAGCGCCCCACTCCGGCCCCGCCTGCGCGGGGAACATCTGTCCAGCTTCATACTCTGCCCGTATCTCTGTTATGATGCAGTGCCGCGCACGCGCAGCGTCACCGCAAGCGCGCCCGAAGGCGGCACTTACTACACTCTTACCATCGGCATTATTTTTTTCTTTTTGTTATATCCGCACGTCAAACCCCACATCCATTAATATCTCTTTCAAGAAACATTATGGTGTGAAGATGTCATTCGTGCAGACCGGGCGCTTCGCGGCCGGTGCGGGCCACGTATTCCGTATAGCCGCCATCGTAACGATGCAGGCCTTCAGGTGTGAGTTCGAGCACACGGTTGGACAATGCAGCCAGAAAATGCCGGTCATGGGAGACAAACAGCATGGTGCCATCGTAATCGGCCAGCGCCGCGATCAGCATTTCCTTGGTGGCGATATCGAGATGGTTGGTCGGTTCGTCCAGCACCAGAAAATTCGGTGGATCATACAGCATCACTGCCAGAACCAGCCGGGCTTTTTCTCCACCGGACAGAACGCGGCACAGCTTGTCCACGTCATCACCCGAAAAACCAAAGCTGCCCGCCAGTGTCCTCAGCGCACTCTGAGGGGCCAGTGGAAAGGCATCGTTCAGGGTTTCAAGAACCGTGCGCTCACCGTTCAGCAGGTCCATGGCGTGCTGGGCAAAATACCCCATTTTAACGCTGCCACCCAGCGTGGCCGTTCCGGCATCGGGCTCGGTGGTTCCTGTCACGAGCTTGAGCAAGGTTGATTTACCCGCCCCGTTCACCCCCAGCACACAGCAGCGCTCCTGACGGCGGATGAGCAGGTCGAGCCCCTGATAGATCACCCGGCTGCCATAAGCCTTGTCCACCCCGCGCAGGTTCACCACGGAATCACCCGAACGCGGAGCGGACGGGAAGGTGAAGCTTACCGCCTGGCGGCGCTTTGGCGGTTCAACCCGGTCGATCTTGTCCAGTTTTTTGACACGGCTCTGCACCTGTGCGGCATGCGAGGCCCGTGCCTTGAAGCGCTCGATAAACGCAACTTCCTTGGCCAGCATGGCCTGCTGGCGGTCAAACTGCGCCTGCTGCTGCTTTTCGTTCAGTGCGCGCTGCTGTTCGTAAAACTCGTAATCGCCCGAATAGCTCGACAGCACGCCCCCATCGATCTCGATCACCTTGTTAATGATACGGTTCATGAACGCGCGGTCATGCGATGTCATCAGCAGCGCGCCATCATACCCAGCCAGAAACTGCTCCAGCCAGATCAGGCTTTCCAGATCAAGATGGTTGCTTGGTTCGTCCAGCAGCATCACATCGGGCTTCATCAGCAGGATTCGCGCCAGCGCCACGCGCATTTTCCACCCACCGGAAAGACGCCCGACATCGCCATCCATCATGTCCTGACTGAAACCCAGCCCGTGCAGCACTTCACGCGCGCGCCCGTCCAGCGCGTAGCCCCCCAGTTCCTCAAAACGGGCCTGCACCTCGCCAAACCGTTCCAGAATGGTGTCAAGCTCGTCAAACCGCTCGGGGTCAGCCATGGCGGATTCCAGCTCGGCAAGCTCAGCCCCGACCTCAGCCACCGGGCCTGCGCCGTCCATCACCTCGGCCACGGCACTGCGGCCGGCCATTTCGCCCACATCCTGATTAAAAAAACCGACTGTCACGCCCCGGTCGGTCAGGACATTGCCTTCATCGGGTTCTTCCTGACCGGTGATCAGGCGAAACAGCGTGGTTTTGCCCGCACCATTCGGCCCCACCAGCCCGATTTTCTCGCCTTTCTGAAGCGCTGCCGAGGCCTCGATAAAGATAACACGATGGCCATTATGCTTGCTGATGGAGTCGAGACGGATCATGGAGCCTCAGGAACTGGAGGGTAAGGGGGCGAAAGCCGGAGCCGCCCTTATTGCGTAACCCCCGCGCGCCGTAAACAGCGCGGGGTCTTCACACCCTCCGCCCTGCCTGCACTTTATGCAGGCAGGTTCAGGAAAAATAACGCGTGATCGCTAGGTCATCCGCCGCAATATCAGGCTTACGGCCCGACATCACATCCGCCAGCACCCGCCCCGAGCCACAGGCCATGGTCCAGCCCAGTGTTCCATGGCCGGTATTAAGGTACAGGTTATCGAGCGCCGTACGGCCGATAACAGGCGTGCCATCCGGTGTCATAGGCCGCAGCCCGGTCCAGAACTGCGCCTCCGAGGGGTTACAGCTTCCGGCAAACAGGTCGGACACCGAATGTTCCAGCGTTACCCGCCGGGGCTCACGCAGCCGCAGGTTGAAACCCGCCAGTTCCGCCGTGCCCCCAACCCGCACCCGGTCGCCCAGACGGGTAATCCCGATCTTGAAGGTTTCATCCATGATGGTGGAAACCGGGGCGCGGCTTTCATCCGTAATGGGGGCCGTGAGCGAATAGCCCTTGACCGGATAAACCGGCAGCCTGATGCCCAGCGGCCGCAGCAATGCCGGGGAGTAGCTGCCCAGCGCCAGCACATAGGCATCTGCCGTAAGCAGGCCCTGCGCCGTTTCCACCCCGCTGATACGCCCACCTTCGGAGCGCAGCCGCCTGATGGCCGTATTGTAGCGGAAGGTTACACCCTGCGCCTGCGCCATTTCAGCCAGCCGCTGGCTGAACTTGAAGGCATCACCCGTTTCATCACCCGGCAGGCGCAGCCCGCCCACAATCTTGTGGCTGGACTGGGCCAGACCCGGCTCGGCCCGCACGCAGCCCTGCGTATCCAGCACCTCGTACGGCACACCATACTGATTGAGCACAGCCAGATCGCCCGCAATACCGTCAAGCTGCTTGCGGGTGCGGAACACCTGCAACGTGCCCTGCTGGCGGTCATCATACGCAATGCCGGTCTGGGCGCGCAGGTCGAGCATGACATCGCGGCTGTATTCCGCCAGCCGCACCATACGACCCTTGTTGCGGTCATAAGCAGCAGCCGTGCAGTTTTCCAGCGTTGCCGCCAGCCAGCGCCACAGATACGGATCGGGCAGCGGCCAGAACACAAAGGGGCGATACTTCATCAGCAGCCAGCGCACGCATTTGAGCGGCACACCCGGCCCCGCCCATGGTGCGGAATAACCGGGCGAGACCTGCCCTGCATTGGCAAAGCTGGTTTCCAGCCCCGGCCCCGGCTGGCGGTCCACCACCGTAACCTCATGCCCGGCCTGCGCCAGATACCAGGCGGAGGTAACCCCCACCACGCCACTTCCCAGAACAAGAACCTTCATGCGCGCGCTCCTTCTCCTGCGTGCGAATGCTCCGCGGCACACGCGCCATCCGTATAAACACGGTGATAACGACGCCCGAGCGATGTCAGGATTTCATAACCAATGGTTCCCTGCGCTTCGGCCAGCGCATCCACGCCGTAACCGGGGTTCAGCAGGTCCACCATGCCATCCGCCTCGAGCAGGCCTTGAGGAACATCCGTAATGTCCACAGTCATGGAATCCATGGAAATACGCCCCAGCACAGGCAGGCGTTGCCCCCTGAACCATGCACATTGCTGCCCGGCCCCATGGCGGGCCTGCCCGTCCGCGTAGCCTGCGGCAATTGTCGCCACACGCCGGGGCTCACTGGCCTGCCATGTCAGGCCGTAACCCACGCGGTCTCCCGGCTGGAGTGTACGGATCTGCAGCACATGGGCACTCAGCCCCACCACCGGCTGCAGCAGGCCGGAGCTTTCGCGGTTGGGGGCCACGCCGTACAGGGCTGCGCCCGGCCGCACGAGGTCAAAATGATAGGCAGGCCCCAGAAAAATACCCGAGGAGGCCGCAAGGCTCAGCGGTGCGGGTGGCAGCATGGCCGCCATCCGCCGCAGGCACGCCGCCTGCATAGCATTGGCCGGGTCTGCCGGGGTATCGGCACAAGCCAGATGGCTCATGATCAGTTCCACATGCAGCCCTTCCAGCAGGGCTGGTGTGCTGGCGAGTTCCGCCACATCCGCCTCGGACAGACCAAAACGCGACATGCCCGTATCAAGCTGGAGCACAACCCCGACACCACGCCCTGTGGCGCGGGCTGCCTGCCGCACCCAGCCGATCTGCTCAAGGCTGTTCAGTACGGGCCGCAGCCCCCCAGCCAGACAGGCCTTGACCGCATCGGGGCGAGGGCCATGCAGAACCGTAATCCCTGCCCCGGCACTGACATGCGCACGCAGTTCCAGCCCTTCATCCACATGGGCCACAAAAAACTGGCGTGCACCGGCCTGCTCCAGAACAGGGGCAACCTGCGCCACCCCCAGCCCGTAGGCATCCGCCTTGACGACGGCCGCACACACAGCCCCGGCAGCCTGCCCGGCCACCAGCCGGTAATTGGCAGCCAGCGCCGCCAGATCGATGCTCAGCACCGCGCCCGCGCGCGATGCGGGCCAGCCAGCACTGGAAGGGGGGAAAGCGGTTGTCACGAGTTCCATCCGTCTTTTATTGCCATACCGTAAAGTGTAATCCACAGCGCATGGTATATCCCGTCAATTTGTTGCATGATGTGCCATAATTGCTTTATTTTAGAATAATCATGCATAAAATTGGCAAAAAAGACAGATCATGCCAGACCCGATAACCGATGCCATTCTCCGCCATCTCCGCCACAATGGCCGCCTGAGCAATGCCGAACTGGCCGAGCGTATCGGGCTGTCTCCCTCATCCTGTCTGCGCCGTGTCCGCAGGCTGGAGGAGGAAGGGATTATCCGCGGCTATCAGGCCATTATCGCGCGGCGTAACGCGCCCCAACTCGCGACCGTCATTGTCCAGATCACTCTCGAACGCCAGACGGAGGAATGCCTGCGCCGTTTTGAAAGCCGTATCCGTGAATGCCCGGACGTGCGCGAATGCTATCTGATGACAGGCGATGCCGATTACCTGCTGCGGGTGGAAGCGCGCGACATGCAGGACTACGAACGCATTCACAAGGAAGAACTCTCCCGCATGCCCGGTGTCGTGCGCATACAGAGCAACTTTGCCATCAGGCCGGTTGTGCAGCAGGATAGGCGTCTTCCCGAACACTAAGGCACCCCAGCCCGCATAAACTGGGCACGTACCATCCGATCAAATCGCCGGGTGTCCGTTCCAGACAATGAATATGTCTTATTATGGATGGCCAGCCGGTTCCAAAACCTGATACGCGTTTGAGTAAGACATTCCGAAGTAGAAACATTTTGCGTGCCTGCACGGCCACCTGCACCCTTTGATCCCGCGCCGGTCCGGGTCGTCAGACAGGCCCCGGCGCGCAGGGACACCGCATCTGGGCACGCATCCATCTGGATGAGGTAAAACCTTGCGGCCACTCGGCATCAAAGCCTCGCTGGGGCTGGTTCAGCTCCTTGTCGCCAGTGCGTGTATCGTGGCGGGCCTGTATTCGGTCCACGGGCTGACACTCGTCAACAACCGTATGGAAGAAATCAACAGCAGGTCCCTGAGCAGCATCAAAGCCATAGGCCCGATCGACGAACTTTTGCGTACTTTCTACACGGCGGAAACCGAACAGCTTGCCGCCACCACGCCGGATACGCTGCAAACGCAGGCGGCCCTTTCAGATGCCGTCGAGCAGGAAGTGACCGACACAATCGACGCCTATGCCCCGCTTGCCCATTCCGCACGTGAAAAAACCCTGTATGGCGCGCTAAAAGACAAATGGACCGCCTACAAGACTGATCACGACGAAACATTCAAAAACTGGTCTGCCACCACCGAGCGCAGCAGCGCCATAGCCGCCGGTTCGCGCCTGCGCGATCTGGAGGAAAGCGTTTCCGCCGCGCTAGCCGCCCTGTCCACCTTCAGTACGGAACAGGCCGTTACCTACGCACAGGATTCCAGAACCACTTACCAGACCACGCTCTGGCGCGTTTATTACGCCTATGCAGCTCTGGCTGCCATTATGGTGCTTTCGGGTGTGGTGGTTATCTACAACATCCTGCGCCCGCTACGCGCTATCAATATCCTGATTACCCGGCTGGCCGGAGGCGATACCCAGACCCCCTCCCAGTTTACCAACCGCCGCGACGAAATTGGGGCCATTGCGCGCTCCCTGAACATCTTCCGTTCAGGCATTATCGAAAAACACCAACTGGAACAGGAAGCCAAAATCCAGCGTGAGCAGGCCGAAGCCGACCGGCTGAGCATCCAGGCCAAAGCAGAATCCGATGCCACCCAGCGCCTGCACACCGCCACCAGCGGTCTGGCCTCCGGGTTGCGCCGCATGGCCGGGGGCGATCTGTCCTTTCAGCTCGACAGCCGTTTTTCAGCCGAATTCGAACCCCTGCGGCATGATTTCAACCAGTCTCTCGAACAGCTTGCCGCAACCTTCTCCCAGATGTCTAACGCGGTGCACACCATCAGCAACGGCACGCAGGAACTCGCCACGGGGGCAGACCACCTCGCCCACCGCACAGAAACGCAGGCCTCCTCGCTTGAGCAGACGGCAACCGCCATTGCCCAGATTACCAATAGCGTTGCCCAGGCTGCCCAGCGTTCGGAAGAAGCGCGCCAGATCGGCACACAGGCACGCGAGGCCGCTACCACATCGGCCAGAATTGCCCATGATACCGAAACCTCCATGCACCACATGGAAAGCGGCTCAGCCGAAATTGCCTCCATTGTGGACGTAATCGACAGCATTGCCTTTCAGACCAATGTGCTTGCCCTCAACGCCAGCGTGGAAGCCGCACGGGCCGGAGAGGTCGGGCGGGGTTTTGCCGTTGTCGCCAGCGAGGTGCGCGCCCTTGCCCAGCGCAGCAGCGAAGCCGCACGCGATATTCGCGGTCTGATTCAGAAAACCGTTACCGATGTCAAGGAAGGTTCGGAACGTGTGCGCGAGAGCAGCCAGACCCTGCGCACCATCACCGATTTTATCAGCCAGATTGCCAGCCATCTGGACGCCATAGCCCAGTCCGCTGCCGAGCAGTCCTCAAGCCTTGCCTCCATCAACACCACTGTTACGCAGCTTGACCGCACCACGCAGCAGAATGCCGCCATGGGCGAGGAATTCAACGCGACATCCCGCAGCCTTGCCGTGGAAAGCCAGAAACTCAATGAACTGGTACGCCAGTTTCTTCTGCCACAACAGGATTATACCCAGCAGGCACCCGCACTGACCTATCGCCATCACGGTTAGCACCCGGCACATGCCATAAAAAATGCCGGAGCCCCATATGGGCTCCGGCATTTTTCAACATATCATCCCAGCAAGGGAGGGCTGAAAACTCAGCCCTCGGCCCCGGCCGGACGCATGCGCGCAATACGGTCAGGGTCGCTCACCGTGCCCGAACCCCCTGCGCCACGCTTGATCTTGTCCACGTTTTCCATGCCTTCAATCACTTCACCCACGATGGTGTACTGGCCATCAAGATGGGGAGAAGGTTCGAACATGATAAAAAACTGGCTGTTGGCGCTGTTCGGATCAGCCGTGCGGGCCATGCCGATGGTGCCACGCTCGAACTTCGCCTTGGTGGTGAACTCTGCCGGCAGGTCAGGCAGGTCGCTGCCATGCATGCCCGTGCCCGTGGGGTCGCCACCCTGCGCCATAAAGCCGGAAATCACCCGATGGAACGGCACGTTATCGTAAAAGCCCTGCTCGGCCAGCGTGCGAATACGTTCCGCCGCCTTGGGCGCGATATCCGGACGCAGACGAATGACAACGCGCCCGGCGGGCACATCCATGTAGATCAGGTCTTCAGTGGTATTTTCAGACATCAGGTTTCTCCTGTTGCAGATAACAGCAACACCCATGACACGTTATCGGTTTTCAACCCGCACGCATGGCCAGCCGCGCCAGAAGGCGCGCCTGCGTGGCCGGTGTTACAAATTCGGAAATATCGCCTTTATAACTGGCTATTTCCTTGACCAGACGGGACGATATGAACTGAGTTCTTTCTGATGCCATCAGAAAAACCGTTTCAATCCCGCCATCCAGCCTGCGGTTGACCCCACTCATCTGAATTTCATAGTCGAAATCAGACAAGACCCGCAGACCCCGGAAAATCAATGTCGCGCCATTGGCCCGCACGGCTTCCACCAGCAAGGAATGAAACGCCACCACCACAATATCCGAGCCAGTCCGCTGGCGTATGGAAGGCAAGGCCTCTTCCACGCAGAGCATGCGCTCATCCACCGGCATGAGTGGATTTTTACCGGGGTTGTGCGCAACCCCAATCACCAGACGGTCAACCAGCCGCGCCGCCCGCTCGATCACGTCCAGATGCCCGGTCGTGACCGGATCAAACGTACCGGCGTAAAAACCGACCCGGCGTGCCACGGCTGGTCTGGCTATCATGCGCCGGAATCCGCTCCGCTTTCCTGAGCCCCGTCCTCACCCTCATCATCCCCGTCATCCATAACAGGGAATACACTGGTAATACGCTCGCTGTCATTCAGGCGCAGCACGGTCACACCGCTAGCCTGACGGGACATGACCCGCACCTGATCGACCGGCACGCGGATAAGCCGCCCGCCATCCGTTACCAGCATGACATCCGTGCCGGCCAGCACCGGCAGAGTTGCCGCAACCTCGGTTCCCCGCTTGGAGGCAGAGAAAGTCATGTTGGTAATGCCCTGACCACCTCGCCCGCTAACACGGTAATCATAGGCGGAGGAACGACGACCAAACCCACCATCGCTCACGATCAGCAGAATTTCCTCTGCTGCCTCAAGCTGTGCAAAGCGCTCGGCCGACAGCACGGTGGTGTCGGATACGGTTTCATCCTCACCCTCTTCCACCGTTGTAGCCAGATCGGCCTCATCAGCAGCCTCATCCCCGGCTTCGGCTGCGTTTTCAGCACGGCGGCGGGCATTGGCCATGCGCAGATAAGCGCTGCGCTCCTCCACCGTAGCGTCAACATGGTTGAGCACTGCAAGACTGATCACCCGGTCTCCCGAAGCAAGGCGGATACCGCGCACGCCCGAAGAACCACGCCCGGCGAATACACGCAGGGTGTCATCCGTAATCTGGAAGCGGATGCAGCGCGCGCCCTTTGTAGCCAGAAACACATCCTGCCCTTCACGGCAGGTGGCAACACCGATCAGGCTGTCACCTTCATCAAGTTTCATGGCGATCATACCGGAAGAACGGATATTGCGGAAATCGCTCAGCCTGTTCCGACGCACATGCCCGCTGGCCGTGGCAAAGACCAGGTGCAGGCTTTCCCACAACCCTTCATCCTGCGGCAGGGGCAGCACGGCGGTAATGGCATCCCCGCCCAGATCGGGCAGCAGATTGACCAGTGCACGGCCCTTGGCCGCAGGCCCCGCCTCTGGCAGACGCCAGACTTTCTCGCGGTACACCTTGCCACCTGAAGAGAAGAACATGACCCACTGATGGGTATGGGCATTAAAGGAACGCACCACGATATCATCACCGCGCGTGCCAGCCCCCGTGCGGCCACGGCCACCACGGTTCTGGGCGCGGAATACATCCAGCGGGGTACGCTTGATAAAGCCATCGCGCGTGATGGTCACAACCATCTGCCCCGGTTCGATCAGGCTTTCATCATCCTGATCGCCATCATATTCGGCAATATCGGTCATGCGCGGCGTTGCCAGTTCGGCACGGGCGCGCTGCAATTCCTCGCACAGCACTTCCATGCGGCGGGGGCGGCTGCCGATAATCAGGAGCAGTTCGTTGATGCGGGTTGCCACATCCGACAGTTCCTGCTGGATCTTATCGCGCTCAAGGCCGGTCAGGCGCTGCAGGCGCAGTTCCAAAATACCACGGGCCTGCGCTTCGGTCAGGCGCACCCGACCATCCACCACCACGTTGCCGTCATCATGAATGAGCGCCAGCAGCGGTTCGATCTCGCCTGCATCCCACGTAGCGGACATCAGCGCTTCACGCGCGCTGGCGGCATCCGGGGCGGCGCGGATCAGTGCGATCACCGCATCAATATTGGCCACCGCAATGACCAGCCCCACCAGAATGTGCCCACGGTCACGCGCCTTACCCAGCTCAAAGCGTGAGCGACGCAGAATGACTTCCTCACGGAAGGCAATAAATGCCTCCAGCACATCTTTCAGCCCCATCAGGCGCGGCTGGCCACCATCAAGGGCCAGCATGTTCACGCCAAACGATGTCTGAAGCTGGGTAAAGCGATAAAGCTGGTTGAGCACCACCTCAGGCGTTGCATCACGCTTGATCTCAATCACCACCCGCATGCCCGAGCGGTCGGACTCGTCACGGATATCGGCAATGCCTTCGATCTGCTTGCCGCGCACCAGTTCAGCGATACGTTCCTGCAGGGTGGCCTTGTTCACCTGATAAGGAATTTCGCTCACCACAATGGCTTTGCGATCCTTGCGGATTTCCTCAATCTCGGCCTTGGCGCGGATGATGATGGAACCACGCCCCGTCGTATAGGCGCTGCGGATACCCGAACGCCCCAGAATGGTGCCACCTGTGGGGAAATCCGGCCCCGGCACATGCTCCATCAGCTCTTCAAGCGAAAGAGCCGGATTGGCGACCAGCGCCAGCGTGGCGTCTATGACCTCGCCCGGATTATGCGTGGGAATATTGGTGGCCATACCCACCGCAATCCCGGTCGCACCGTTGATCAGCAGGTTGGGGAAGGCTGCGGGCAGAACCGTGGGCTCATGCTCGCTTTCATCATAGTTGGGCTGAAAATCAACCGTGTCACGGTCAATATCATCCAGCAGGAAGGTGGATGACTTGGCCAGCCGGGCTTCGGTATAACGCATGGCCGCCGGGCTATCGCCGTCAACCGAGCCAAAATTGCCCTGCCCGTCTATCAGACGCACACGCATGGACCACGACTGCGCCATACGCACCATGGCCTCGTAAATCGAGGAGTCACCATGCGGATGGTATTTACCCATCACGTCACCCACCGCACGGGCGGACTTGCGATAGGGCTTGTCGTGAGTGAACCCGCTTTCGTGCATGGCGTAAAGAATACGCCTGTGCACGGGTTTCAGACCGTCGCGCACATCGGGCAACGCGCGGCTGACAATGACCGACATCGCATAAGCGAGGTAGGAGGAACGCATTTCCTCCTCAATGGTCACAGGCAGCAGGTCTGAAGGTTCCGGTGATCCGGCTTGGTCAGAAATCTCGGTCAAGGTTCATCCGTTCCGTCAAACGGCGCGAGCATCACGCCTGGTCTGTCCGCAAGCCGGTTGCCACGGCATGCACGGCCTTGTTCTAGCACACAAAGGCCCAAGCACCTAGCCTCTGCCGGAACGCGAAATCCCGCAGGGCCAACTCGGGCAAGGCCCACGGGGCTATATGATGTGGAAAAAACCTGAGCAGACCCAGCCGGGCCACAGCGTATGGATAAAACCGTAAGACTACCGCACGCGGTTCAGCGCGCGGTATCTTCCTCGTCATCCTCATCGACCTCGTCAGCCGCTTCGGAGCCAAGGTCACGCTGGACCTCGGGCAGACGCAGTAGCGTATCGACATGCATGGCCGTATCCAGCGCCGTATCGGCCTGAAAATGCAGCTCCGGCACCGTACGGATCCGCAGGGTGTGGGCAAGCTGCGTACGCAGCCAAGGAGCTACCCGCTTGAGAGCTGGCAGCAGAACCTCGACATCGCTCCGGCCCAGACGGGTGACAAAAACCGTGGCATGCCGGAAATCGGGCGAAAGCCGGACTTCTGTCACGGTAATGGACACACCAGCCAGTTCGGGATCACGAAAAGCCGAACGCGCAAAGACTTCGGCCAACACACGCCGGACTTCCTCACCTACGCGCAACTGGCGCTGTGAGGGGCCTGATGTTGAAAGACCGGCGAGATACCCCGCCGGTCCTCCAGTCTTGCCGTTTGTTCCGTTCCGTCGGCTCATGCCGGAACCAGTTCGCTTTCGAAGCACTCAACGACATCGCCTTCGCGCAGGTCATTATACCCGGCAAAAGACAGGCCGCATTCGTACGAGCGCGCCACTTCCTTGACATCGTCCTTGAAGCGCTTGAGCTGGCTCAGGTCACCTTCATGGATCACAACGCCATCACGCAGCAGACGCACGCCGCAACCGCGCTTGACCACGCCTTCGGTAACATAGCAACCCGCGACCTTGCCGATCTTGCTGATTTCGAAAACCCTGCGGATTTCGGCATAGCCAAGGAACTTCTCGCGATGCTTGGGCGCCTGCTTGCCGCGCACCAGTGCTTCCACATCGTCCGCCACCTGATAGATGATGGAGTAGTAGCGGATATCGACACCTTCACGCTGCGCAAGCTGGCGAGCCTGCACCGTGGCGCGCACATTGAACGCCACGATAACGGCGTCAGACGCCTTGGCAAGCTGCACGTCGCTTTCCGTAATCTGGCCGACCGAGGCGTTGAGAACGCGTACGCCCACTTCCTCATTGGCCAGTTTCAGCACCGTAACCTGGAGCGCTTCAGCCGAACCCTGCACGTCGGCCTTGATCAGAACGGAAACTTCCTTCTGATCGCCTGCCTGAATACGGGCCAGCATCTGATCAAGCGTGCCGCGTGCGGCAACCTGACCGGCTACCTGATGTTCCTTGAGCTTACGCTGACGGAACTCGGAAATTTCACGCGCACGGTTTTCGTTATCGACCACCACAAACGGTGCCCCAGCCGCCGGCACACCGGACAGACCAAGAATTTCCACCGGCATAGACGGGCCAGCCGCATCCACCTGTGCACCGTGGTCATTGACCAGTGCACGGACACGACCCCATTCGGACCCGGCCACAACGATATCGCCCTTGCGCAGGGTGCCCTTCTGGACCAGCACCGAAGCAACGGAGCCACGGCCACGATCCAGACGGCTTTCGATCACGGAGCCTTCGCCCGGACGATCGGGGTTAGCCCGCAGTTCCAGAATTTCCGCCTGAAGCAGAATGGCTTCTTCCAGCTTATCCAGACCAGTCCGCTTGAGAGCCGAGACCTGAATATCCTGCACATCGCCGCCGAGGGATTCCACCACGATCTCGTGCTGGAGCAGTTCCTGGCAGACCCGTTCAGGCTTCGCACCGGGCTTGTCGATCTTGTTGATGGCAACAATCATCGGCACATTGGCGGCCTTGGCATGCTTGATGGCTTCGATCGTCTGCGGCATCACGCCGTCATCCGCTGCCACCACCAGCACCACCACGTCGGTCATGGACGCGCCACGGGCACGCATGGCCGTAAACGCTTCATGTCCGGGTGTATCAAGGAAGGTGATCTTCGAGCCCGAAGCCAGCGTAACCTGATAGGCACCGATATGCTGGGTAATGCCACCCGCTTCGCCAGCAGCCACATCCGTGGTGCGCAGCGCATCGAGCAGAGAGGTCTTGCCGTGGTCGACATGACCCATGACCGTCACAACAGGCGCACGCAGAACCATTTCCTCAGGCGTATCTTCCACACCCTCGATACCCAGTTCTACGTCGGCTTCGGACACACGGCGCACGCGGTGGCCGAATTCTTCCACCACCAGTTCCGCCGTATCGGCATCGATCGACTGCGTTACCGTCGCCATGACACCCATTTTCATGAGCGCCTTGATAACCTCACCCTGACGGGCGGCCATACGGTTGGCGAGTTCCTGCACCGTAATCGTTTCGGGCAGAATAACGTCGCGCACGACCTTCACCTGATCGGAGCGCAGGCGTTCCAGTTCGGCCTGACGGCGTTCACGTTCACGCTGACGACGCACGGAGGCGAGCGAACGGGTCTTGTCGTCATCCCCTTCGATCGCGGCCTGCACGTCAATACGACCCGCACGACGCCCACCACCGGTATCAGTCTTGCGACCGCCGCTGTTGCTCTTGCGGTTGCTCGGCACCACCTTGCGAGACGGGCTGCTGCGACGCTGCTCGTCTTCACTCTCGGCACCACGTCCACCACGCAGGCGCAGGGTCTGGGCGGCACCGTCCTTATCGGCGGCACCCGCCGCATCAGCCGCAGGGCGGCTGGCAGGCGCGGGTGTCGGACGCAGCGGCTTGGCAGGCATGATAGCACGTTCGGCCAGCGGGCGCAGACGCCCGACCGGCGGTGCCAGCGTGACTTCACCCGGAATGGGCACGGCCGAAACAACGGGCGCCTTCATTTCAAGCGGGCGGATCGCATCGATCCGGGCCTTGCGCTCTGCCTCTTCCTCGGCCTCACGTTCGGCCTGGGCTTCCTCAGCAGCGCGCTTGTCTTCCTCTTCCTTACGGCGGGCTTCTTCCGCTGCGGACAGGATACGGATCTTTTCGGCTTCACGCTGAGCAGCTTCACGCTGGGCAGCCAGTTCCGCTTCTTTTTTCTGCTCGTCCAGCACGCGCTGACGCATGGCCAGTTCGGCCGCTGTCAGCGTCCGCCCTGCACCTGCACGCGCACCACCCGAACGGCCACCCGCTCCAGCAGGGTTGGCGCCACGCTTTTTGCGCACCTCAACCTGCACAACCTTGGAGCGGCCATGACTGAAACTCTGTCGCACGGACCCGGCATCGACCGTACGCCCGACCTCCGAACGTCCTGCCGGTCGAAGGGACAGACGTCCCTTGCCCTGATCCTGATCCTTGCCTTCGCTCATTGATCCGCCTGTTCAAACCCGTCCGCCGGAAAGGTCCGGTGAACCCAGGAGGCGCGCTTGCGCCACTCCCGTAAAACGCTTGTTTTCACAACACAACCGCGTAGCCAGCCCGCCGGCTGCCAGCGCCACATTCACAACACGCTCACGCCCGAAAACCTTTGCCAGATCCTCGGATGTCAACGCATCGACAACAGGAGTATCGCGCCGTCCTGAAAGCAGGCGCTCAAGCTCCTCCTGGCTTCCGTCTCGAGCGTGAACAACAACACCAGCCTTACGCTGGGTTACCCATTCACGCGCCTTGACGAAACCACTGACCGCCTGACCGGCTCTTCGCGCCAGCCCGACAACCTCGATCATTCGCCGGGCCAGACCCGCTTCCACTTGGGAGAGCAAATCTTCCGGCACAACCACCTGTGCACGCGCCGCACGGGAAAACACCCCCTTGGCGCGGGCCTGTTCTATCACATCCCGCCGGGCACTCAACCAGATTCCCCGTCCCGGCAGACGCGCATCCAGATCAGGCACCACAACCCCGCCGGGCGAGAGAACAAACCGAACCATAAGTTCGGGCTGCCCCTGCTCGCGCGTCAGAACACAGCGTCTATGACTGGCTTTCCGTTCATCCGCAAGGGTCAGGGCCTCAGGCCCCTCCCCTTCGGGGTGGCTCTCCACACTCACTCCGGCGTCAGCCTTCAGGCGTTGCCGTCCTGGCTCTCAGGGGACTTTCCTGCGTCACCATCAAACCAGTGCGCGCGTGCTGCCATGACAATTTCGTTGGCGGCTTCTTCATCAACGGCATCAGCCCCGAGAAGCTCGACCAGTTCATCACCTGCCAGATCGGCCAAGTCATCGAGGCTTTTTACACCCTTTTCGCCCAATGTCACAAGCATCTGATTCGTAAACACGCCCAGACCTGCGATCTCGTCGACAACGCCAAGCTCACGGCGGCGGTCGTCCAGCTTTTCTTCCTGCCGCACCAGATAGGCTTCAGCGCGCTGCATCAGCTCCTGCACGACCGATTCGTCAAAGCCTTCGATTCCCCCCAGTTCGTCAGGATCGGCATAAGCCAGTTCCTCGACACTGTGGTAGCCTTCGGTCACGAGCAGGCCCGCGATCACGTCATCCACATCCAGCGCTTCAACAAACTGTGCGGTCCGGCGGCGGAATTCTTCCTGACGGCGTTCCGATTCCTCGGCTTCGGTCAGAATATCGATATCCCAACGGGTCAGCTGGCTGGCCAGACGCACGTTCTGCCCACGACGGCCGATAGCGAGGGAAAGCTGGTCATCCGGCACGACAACCTCGACGCGCCCGGCTTCCTCATCCATCACCACCTTGCTGACTTCAGCCGGAGCCAGCGCATTCACCACGAAGGTCGCAGCCTGCGGGCTCCACGGAATGATGTCGATTTTCTCGCCCTGCAGTTCGGCCACAACCGCCTGCACGCGTGAACCACGCATACCAACGCAGGCCCCCACCGGGTCGATCGAGGCATCACGCGAGATCACGGCCATTTTCGCACGCGAACCGGGGTCACGCGCCACGGCCTTGATTTCGATGATGCCGTCGTAGATTTCAGGCACTTCCTGCGCAAACAGCTTAGCAAGGAACGCCGGATGCGTACGGGACAGGAAAACCTGCGGGCCACGCGTCTCGTCACGCACATCGTAGATATAGGCACGCACGCGATCAGAGTTACGGAACGTCTCACGCGGGATCAGTTCATCACGCCGCAGCAGCGCTTCGGCAGAACCGATCTCGACCAGAAGGTTGCCGTATTCGGTGCGCTTGACCGTGCCGTTGACGATTTCGCCCACGCGGTCCTTGAACTCGTTGTACTGGCGCTTGCGCTCATATTCACGCACGCGCTGGACAATCACCTGCTTGGCGGTCTGGGCCGCAATACGCCCGAAATCGATCGGCGGCAGCGGATCGATCAGATATTCGCCAGCCTGAATTTCAGGGCGGAAGCGCTGCGCAATCGACAGGGCGATCTGCGTATCTTCATTTTCGACCTGATCCACCACTTCCGTCCAGCGGGACAGGCGAACCTCGCCCGAGCGGCGGTCGATCGTGGCGCGAATGTCTTTTTCGTGCCCGTATTTGGCGCGTCCGGCTTTCTGGATGGCCTGCTCCATGGCCTCCAGAACCTCTTCACGCTCAATGCCTTTCTCGCGCGAGACGGCGTCCGCCACCAACAGCAGTTCAGGACGGGAAACAGAGGTATCCATGCTCTCAGCTCTCCAAAACAGGCAGCGCCATCAATGCACCTTGCGACCGGACGGGCCAGAGGCCTGCGGCCCCTCCCCATCCATGTCTGTATCATCCTGCCCGTTCACCTCGGGGATTTCCCCTTCGGTGGCGGGACGGGCCATTTGCGCGCTGGCCTCGATCAACGCATCGGTCAGAACCAGACGTGCGCGGCGAATTTCGCCCAGCGGCAGCGCCACTTCCGAACCGTCATCCAGCCGCATACGTGCGGCCGTGCCATCGCAGCCCAGCACCACACCGGCAAAACGCCGCCGCCCGTCGAGGGGCACCAGCATTTCCGCGCGGGCCTGATGGCCAGCAAAACGTTCCCAATCCTTGGCGCGGGTCAGCGGACGGTCAATCCCTGCGGAGGACACTTCCAGCGTCCATGCACCGGGAATCGGGTCTTCCACGTCCATGACCGCGCCAACCGCATGGCTGATGCGCTCACAATCCTCGACATTGATCAGCATGCCATCAGCCCGGTCGGCCATGATCTGCACGGTTGGGCGCTCACGCCCGAGCACCGCCACACGCACGACCTCATACCCCATTGCCTCAATAGCAGGGGAAATCATGGCGGCTAGGCGGCCTTCAAGGCCACCATGGGCGGAAAGATCTGTGTCCAATGCAAAATCAGGCGGCCCGTCAAGGCCACCCCCCGAAACTTTTGGCTGAATTGAAGAAGGATGAAGCTCTCTCTAGAACACCTGCCCCCAAACCGCAAGAGGAAGAAAAATCTGCTGTTCGGTGCTACAATATCGCCATGATTTTGGCATGATGATGCTGCATATTTGCAACGGCTCAGCGTGGAGGCTGATACACGCATGAACAAACCGGCCGACCCCGCACCAACACCCCAGCCCGCCATACAGCCCCGCAGCGGGCGAGCGGTCATGCTTGGAGCCGCGTTCTGTCTTATGGCCGCCGGGTGGGCCGGTTTCCACGCCATGGCCCCGGCCAAACAGACTGATGCGACACAGGATAACGCTGCGCAGGATGTGCAGGGCCAGTCCGCCATGCCGCTGCGTATGATCGCCCCCGAACAGGCGGCGCAGGCCCTCGCGGCCTCGGGCTACTCGGCCAAGGAGCAGGCGGATATTCTGGCCGCCGTCAAACGGCGCGATCTGCGGCTGCTGGCCATGCCCATTTACGATGCCGCAGGCACAGGGGGCACCGTCAGCGTGCTCTGTGGCCCATGGCAGCGCACGGTTCCCCTGAGTGCCACGCCTACAACGGTCATCCTGCCCATTGCCATGGCGGGCAGCGTCGATATTGTAGGCCTTTCATCCCAAGGGGTAACGGGCATCAATAGCGGCATTATTACCGCTTTTGGCCCGCAGGTTCTGCCGCCACTCTCCAATGGGCAACATCTGCATGTTTCGGTTATCGCGCAATGAAAGACCTTATGCCCACGCTGAACCGGTTCATGCCGCTGATGATGGTCATCTTTCTGGTGCTGGCCAGCATCCAGATCGCCATTTCGCTGCACCTGTCCCTGCATGGACTTTTACACGTTCTGCAATGGGGTGCGGCCATATGGCCGGCACTGGCAGCAACAGGACTGGCATTCAGTATTGCCGGTCTGCTGTTTGAAACGCGCTCTGAAAAAATCGCCCGCAAGGGCCTTCTCCGCCGACGGGGCTTTATCATGGATGTTCTTGCCAGACTGACCAACCGCGCCGCCCTTGAAGAAATGCTGGCACGCGAGCAGCGCGAAACCACGATCGACGCCGAGGAACTGGCCGCGAATCTGCGCGCCCGCGTAATCGGGCAGGATCAGGTATGCGAAGATATGGCAACCCAGCTCCGCCGCCGTCTGGCGTTGCAGGTACGGGGCAAGCCTGTTGGCATTTTCCTGCTCGCAGGCCCGCCCGGCACCGGCAAGACCTATCTGGCCAAGCAGCTTTCACGCCAGCTTGACCGCCCCTTGCTGCATTTCGACATGACGCAGATGAGCAGCCCCCATGCTGCAACGCAGCTTTTCGGCTCGCCCAAGGGCTATGTCGGCTCTGACACCTACGGCAAGCTGACCGGCGGCCTGCAGGAAAAGCCCGATGCCGTGGTGCTGCTCGATGAAATCGAAAAAGCCCACCCGGATGTTTTCAAGAAATTCCTGACCGCTTGGAACGACGGCCATGTGACCGAAGCCTCCACCGGGCAGCAAGTCTCAACCGTGCGGGCCATTTTTATTCTGACCTCCAACATTGCTACGGAAGCACTGGCCGATATTGCCCGCCGCCTGCAGGACGACCCCGACCGCATGCGCGCCGAATCGGTAGAAGCCCTGCGTCAGGCAGGCTTCGCCCCCGAAGTGCTGAACCGGCTCGACCGCATTTTTGTTTTCCGCCCGCTACAGGGACTCGACATTGCCCGTGTCGCGGCGCTGGAAATCGAAAACATGATCGAAAGCTACGGGCTGAAGGTCGAAACCGGCGGAATCGACGCGGCCCTGCTGATGGATATCATGCGCCGCATGAGCCGTATGGGCGATGCTGCATCTGCCCGCGATCTCGCCCGTGGTGTGGAAGACATGATCAGCGAATCCCTGATTATCGCCCGCCAGCAGGGGGCCAGCATGGTGCGTCTGGTCAAGGAAGAAGACGGCACGGTTGCCGCCAAAGCTGCGGGCGGTAGCCGGTCTGACTCGCTCTCGCCCCGCCTTACGCCCTGATGCCAGAAATCGCCCTGATATCTGGCGTGCTACCCCTGTCTGTTCTGCTCGCGCACACGCGGGCCTGTTTCTAGGTTTACCGGATGTCCGCTTTCACCCGCTTGTGGCGCCGTGCGCCGTTATGGCGCGCCACCGTGCTGGCCACCGGCGTTACCACTGCCCTGAGTGTTCTGGTGCCCGCCCCATGGCTGGCCAGCAGCCTGCCCGCCTATACCGGGCTGACATCGCGCATCCAGCATGCACTAGGCATGGGGGGGCAAAGCGGCACGGATGGTGATGACGCACTCCACCCGCAGGATGATCACCGCACCATTTCCGTACCCCCGGTCGATGCCCAGATGGAAGGCCGGGTTTCGTTTATCGGCAAGGATATTCCGCTGCCCGCAGGCAAGTGGCACCCGCTACTGACCTATCAGGATGATCTTTCCCACGGCGAAATCATGACTGCCATCTATGTACGCACGAATGATGGAATCGTAACGGGCCTGCTGATTTTGCAGGGCACCTCACAATCGCTGCCCATGGCGGACACCATGCCCATTCAGGGGCAGTGCACCAGCTCCTTTGCCTTCATGACCCGCTCACAGCCAATGGATGGCAGCCATTCGGAATGCTGGCTCACCTCGCCCATACGAATCGTCAACGGGTTTTTCCTGACGTCCGACCCGGCCCTGCAGCAGTTGGTAAGCTCGCCCTTCTTTATTCCTGCGGCGGTAGAGCGACTGAATATTCAGGGCTACACGCTGCCCAGCGTGCTGGTGGATGCGGCATGGAATCGGATTGAAAAACGCGCGCCGGATTCCCGTGCCGATTTTCTGAGCGTGCATCTGCTCACCAGCCCGGCCCCACCCGGCAGCACCCGCGCACCCGGCGCGCCGGAAAACTGGACACGGACCGGCATGCGGGATTCGGCTGCTGTCTCTGATTTTGTACAGCGCACCAATGAGTGGATTCAGGACTGGTCGCCCTACCTGCTGAAGGCGTTCGAGGGCCAGCAGGTAACGCCACCCGCTTCAGCGGCGGAAGACCCCGGATTCCGGGGCTAACGCCGCCCGTTCTTCAGGCCATTGCGGGTGCCAGTACCTCTGGTGGATCATCGCGCAATACGTCGGCTGATACATCAATCAGGAAGTCCAGCACGGTGCGGGTGCGCAGCGGCAGAGTGCGCGGGCCGGTATGCACGGCATAGAACGGCAGGGACGGAATATTCCAGTCCGGGAAAAGCCGGACAAGACGGCCCTCCCTGAGTGCATCCCGAACCTGAAAATGAGGCAGAAGCCCGATGCCGAGCCCAGCTTCCACTGCGTACAGGACAGCCTCGCTGGTATTGGCACGGAATACGGCGCTGGGCGCAATCACGCTTTCCTCGCCATCGCGCTCGAAATTCCAGTCCAGCCAGCTACTGCCGTAATTATAGACAACACCGGGGTAATTGGTCAGTTCCCGCGGGTGTTCGGGCATGTGGTAGCGCGCCATGCAGTCAGGCGATGCCACCAGACATTTACGCACCATGCCCAACTTGCGCGCAATAAGCGAACCCACAGCGATTTCGCCCACGCGCACCGCAAGGTCCAGCCCTTCCTCCACCAGATCGCCAAACGCGTCGCGCATGACAATTTCGACTGACAGGTCGGGGTGGCGGTCCAGCAATTCGCCCAGCCTGCGGCTCAGGCACAGGCCGAACGCCGTGGTAACGCCCAGCCGCACCAGACCGGAAACCGATGCACGCCTGCGCCCCAGAACGGTTTCCGCCGTTTCGAGAATTTCCAGCACTTCGTACGCATGCGGCAGAAGGCTGCGGCCATCTTCCGTCATGGTCAGGCTGCGGGTTGTCCGGGCAAACAGCGTTGTGCCGTAATGGCTTTCAAGCAGGGCAATATGCCGGGAAATGGTGGGTTGACTAACCCCCGTCTCACGCGAGACAGCGGAAAAAGAGCCTGTTGCGGCAACGCGCACAAAGCTATGGAGCGCAGAAAGTAGGTCCATGGATACCCGGTCTATTCCCCAGAACGCGGCCAGACCGGCACAATGCCGCCCAATCCGCCGGACCGTGCCGCGCCCGCCCTACTTCAATGCCATGGCGCAACAACAATCCGCCCCCCTGCACGCCCCCAGAACCAGAGGCGACAGGTCCGGTTTACCGTTTTGTTTTGCAGCAAGCCGGAATGTGAGACAATACATCCGCCCCCCGGCTGGCCCCATACGGCCCATGCGCCAGACGCATAAGCCAGACCGCTTTAATCTAGCGACGCCGCGTATGAGGGGATGCCAACCTACGCTCCGCCAGTTTGGCCAGCCGCACGAAAGGCAGCCCCAACAGGAGATAGGCCAGCCCCACCATCAGCCCCGTTCCGAAATAATCGAAATAGGTGGAAGACAGGCGGATATAGGTCTGGGTGAGTTCTGTCAGGGTAATCACACTAACAAGTGAGGAATCCTTGAGCAGGGAAATAAAGTCATTGGTCATGACCGGCATGACCAGACGGAATGCCTGCGGCACCACCACATAGCGCAGGGCCTGTGCATGCGTCATGTTCAGCGCCATTGCGGCTTCCGTCTGCCCAAAGGCTACGGATTGCAGCCCGGCCCGGTAATTTTCGGCCTCATAGGCGGCGTAGTTCATACCAAGGCTGATCACACCCGCCACAAACGGTGTCAGGTTCACCCCGCATTGCGGTAGACCATAGAAAATCAGTAGCACCTGAATAAGCAAAGGCGTGCCGCGTACGATCTCGACATAACAGGCGGCCAGCCACGCAAGCGGCGCTGGGCCGTACAGACGCACCAGCGCCAGCACCAGCCCCAGAGCCACAGCCAGCACCATGGCGCTGAGAGACACCAACAGGGTCAGCCATGCGGCGCGAACAAGCTGCGGAATAAAGCCCACATAACGCTCAAGCTTCACGCGCCAGCCGGTTTTGCCCTGAATTTCAGCCACATAGGAATAAAATGCCGTGGGCGGGATATCCAGCACGCTGTCATCGCCGGTCAACTGCACCATTTCGGGGGTCCACAGGTCCCACCGCGCCAGCACGCGGTGGAGGGTGCCATCCGTGCGCATGGCCGCAAGTGCAGCATTCACCCTGCCACGCAGGGCCTCATTCTGCCCCTTTTCGAAAGCAATACCGTATTCCACCCGCCCGATCGGTTCTCCCACCACATGCAGGGCCGGGTTTGTATCTCCATAATATTTGGCGATGGGGCCATCGAGCAGAACCGCATCCGTGCGACCGTTCACGAGATCCATGAACGCGTCGCTTTCCTCTTCATAGGTGCGCAGTTCCACATTGGGATTGCGCCCCAGAATCTGGGCGGCCTGCGTATCCTTGAGCGTGCCCACGGCATGGCCGGACAGCGAGGCCAGAGTGGTAAGCTGTGGCCCCTTGCGGCGGACAGTCAGCCGCTCGGATGTGACGTAATAGGGGTCACTGAAATCAATCGAATCGGCATGCTCGGCGGTCATCTCGATCCCGCAGATGACCATTTCATACAGGCCGCGCTGCAGGCCGGGAATCAGCCCGTCCCAATCGTTCTGCACGAACTGGAACGGCACACCCATATGCCGCTGCATTTCCTGCATCAGATCGTATTCGAACCCGGTCAACCGTTCAGGCTTGGCGGGGTCGTGGAAGGTATAGGGCACATCGGCCGATGAATCGGCGGCCCATCGCACGGTCTGCTGGGCTGCGGCTTTGTCTTGCGCCGCCATAGCCCGCCCGCCGGGCAAAAGCCCCGCCGCGACAAGCCACACCATAAGCACCAGACCGGTCATGCGCAGGGCAGCACCCCATGCAGTCGCCAGCACAGGAGCCGAAAATACGGCATGACCGTATCGCGGGTCAGAAATCATCCCTCGCGCACCATCAGGCTCGCAAACAGGCATAGGCTGCCTCATAATACGGTTCTCAGGAAGCGTCGGGTTCGTTCATCCTGCGGGTTGACGAACAGCTCCTCCGGCGGGGCCGCCTCAACCACATGGCCAGCATCCATGTAAATGACGATATCGGATGCAAGGCGGGCAAAACGCATGTCATGGGTAACGACAATCTGGGTCATGCCTTCATCATCCAGCGTGCGCATGACCCCCAGCACTTCCTCGGCCACGATGGGATCAAGGGCGGAAGTGGGTTCATCATACAGCATAATTTCAGGACGCATGGCCAATGCGCGGGCAATGGCGGCCCGCTGCTGCTGCCCGCCCGACAGCGAAACCGGATACCGTCCCGCTACCTGACCCAGCCCCACTTTTTCCAGCAGGGCCATGGCCTCATCCCTCATAACGGCGGTTCGCTCCCGCTTGACCACACGGGGGGCCAGCAGAACATTGTCGAGCACTGTCAGGTGAGGAAACAGGTTAAAGCTCTGGAACACCATGCCCACATGGGTTCGCAGCCTGTGGGCCGCGTGCTCATCCGCCCGCCGCCACGGCCCGCCATCACGGGTGATGCTGACACCCAGCACACTCACCCGCCCGCGGTCAGGTCTTTCAAGAAAATTCAGGCAGCGCAGAAATGTGGATTTACCACAGCCTGAAGGGCCGATGATCGAAACCAACTCCCCCTTGCGTACCTCGATTGAAACCCCGGCCAGAATTTCATCTTCGCCGAAGCTCTTATGAATCTGCTCTGCATGCAGAACAACAGGGTCTTCAACGCAAACCACCGGCCCGGTATCAACCGGGCCGGTGGCTTGAATATCACCCTGGGCAGAAAATCTGTCAGGCAGCTTTCGTCATCCCGCGCAAGACGTACTGGAGGATGCCACCATGCCTATAATATTCGACCTCGTCCAGAGTATCGACACGGCACAGAAGCGGTACGTCCTGCGTGGAACCATCCGCACGGGTAATGACCATGGTCACATCCATACGGGGAGAGAGTTTATCAACGCCCTTGATGCTGATGGTCTCATCGCCCTTCAGCCCGAGGGTCTTGCGATCCGTGCCGGGCTTGAAGACCAGCGGCAGAACGCCCATGCCCACCAGATTGGAGCGGTGAATACGCTCGAAGCTTTCCGCCACGACGGCCTTGACGCCCAGCAGCAACGTGCCTTTGGCCGCCCAGTCACGCGAGGAACCCATGCCGTATTCCTTGCCGCCAATCACGACCAGAGGCACGCCTTCCTTCTTGTATTCCATGGCCACATCATAGATGGAGCCTTCCTTCCCGTCAGGGAAGTGCTTGGAATACCCGCCTTCGGTGCCCGGCAGCATCTCGTTCTTGATACGGATGTTGGCAAAGGTACCACGTACCATGATGCGGTCATTACCACGACGTGACCCGTAGGAGTTGAAGTCCTTGGGATCGACCCCATGCTCGATCAGATAACGCCCGGCCGGGGAATCCTTTTTAATGGAACCGGCGGGAGAAATATGATCGGTGGTGATGTTGTCGCCCAGCAGGGCAAGCAGGCGCGCACCTTCGATATTGCCCGGTGCGACCGGCTCCACCGCCATGTCCTTAAAGTAGGGCGGATCCTGCACATAGGTGGACTTGGGGTCCCAGCTATAGGTTTCAGACCCGGTAACGACCTTGAGCCCCTGCCATTCCTTGGTGCCCTTGGACACATTGGCATAACGCTTGATGAACTCCTCACGCGAGATGGCGGAGGCGATCAGGTCGGCAATTTCCTTGTTGGAAGGCCAGATATCCTTCAGATACACCGGCTTGCCATCCTTGGACGTGCCCAGTGGCTCCGTGGTGATATCCTTGCGCATGGTGCCCAGCAGCGAATACGCCACAACCAGCGGCGGGCTGGCCAGATAGTTCGCGCGAACGTTGGGGGAAATGCGGCCCTCAAAGTTACGGTTACCCGACAGCACCGACACAGCCACGAGGTTATTGTTCTCGATGGCATCGACAATATGGCCCGGCAGCGGGCCGGAATTGCCAATGCAGGTGGTGCAGCCATAGCCCACGGTGTTGAAACCCATGGCATCCAGATCAGCCGTAAGGCCGGAGCGGTTCAGATAATCTGTCACCACCAGCGAACCGGGGGCGAGCGAGGTCTTGACCCAAGGCTTGGGTGTCAGGCCCAGAGCCCGCGCCTTGCGTGCGACCAGACCCGCTGCAATCAGCACCGCCGGGTTGGAGGTGTTGGTGCATGAGGTAATGGCGGCGATGACGATATCGCCCTGACCCAGATCGTAATTGGTGCCTGCAACCGGCACCTTCTTGTCTGCCTCGCCTGCGGGTACGCCGAGCGAAGTTGTCAGTTCCTTTTCGAACTCGACCTTCGCGCTGCGCAGTTCCACACGATCCTGCGGACGCTTGGGGCCAGCGAGCGACGGTACGACACTACCCAGATCCAGTTCCAGAATATCGGTAAACACCGGCTCGGGTGTTTCACTCGTGCGGAACATGTCCTGCGCGCGCAGGTATTCTTCCACCAGCTTGATACGGTGTTCGTCACGGCCGGTCTGGCGCAGGAAGTCCAGCGTCAGCACATCAACCGGGAAGAAGCCGCAGGTCGCGCCATATTCCGGAGCCATGTTGGCGATGGTCGCACGGTCGGCCACGGGCAGATGGTCAAGGGCAGGGCCAAAGAACTCGACAAACTTGCCCACCACGCCTTTCTTGCGCAGCATCTGGGTAACGGTCAGCACCAGATCGGTGGCGGTCGCCCCTTCGGGCAGCTTACCGGTCAGGCGGAAACCGATCACATCAGGGATCAGCATCGCGATCGGCTGGCCCAGCATGGCCGCTTCCGCTTCGATACCACCCACACCCCAGCCCAGAACGCCCGCACCGTTAATCATGGTGGTGTGGCTGTCCGTGCCATACAGGGAGTCGGGGTAGACATAGTCCTTGCCGCCGACATTGGCCGTCCAGGCCACCTGCGCGATGTATTCGAGGTTCACCTGATGGCAGATGCCAGTATCAGGCGGCACAACGGAGAAGTTCTCGAACGCTTCCTGCCCCCAGCGCAGAAAGGCATAGCGCTCGGCATTACGTTCGAATTCGAGGGTGATGTTTTCCTGCAGGGCATCTTTCGTGCCCGCAAAATCCACCATCACCGAATGGTCGATCACCAGATTGACCGGCACCAGCGGGTTCACCTTCTGCGGGTCGCCCTTGAGGTTCACGATGCCGTCGCGCATGGCTGCAAGGTCAACCACACCCGGAACACCGGTGAAGTCCTGCATAAGAATACGGGAGGGCTTGAAAGGCACTTCCTTAGTGCTGCACCCCTTTGGTAGCCAGCCGGCAATGGCCTTGGCATCGTCCACGCTGTAGGAGCGGCCATCCTCGAAACGCAGGATGTTCTCCAGCAGAACCTTGAGCGAGACCGGCAGACGGCTGACGTCGCCAATGGTCTTTGCCGCTTCCGGAATGGAGAAGTAATGATAGGTTTTGCCGTCTACCGTAAGGGTGCGGCCTGTTTTGAGTGTATCGTGCCCAACCGATTTCATAGTTGTTCTCTCCCCGATCACAGCCGATGGCTGGTGATGCGTTCAGGACACCGCCGCATGGTGCGTCATGCCTTGTCCGGTCCGGTCAAACCCGGCAGCGCCGGACAATCGGCTTGCTATCCCGTCGGGGCTAGAACATACCGGCACTGGTAAAAGGCACAAGCGGGTAAGCAACCACGAGAGCGAGAGCTTTCATGCTTTCCCAGTCCTGCCTTGGTAACAATAAGGAGAAGTCCTATCTCCGCCGCTCCGCCCCTTCCCCCGTCAGGTCAGAGGCCTCTTGCTGGCACCGCCGCGCCGGGTGAATCCACCACACACCTGCCGCACGCCATGCCGGATTCCGCACAACACAGGCCTGCCCTTGTAGCGCAAGACCTTATGGTCTTCCGGGGCGACAGGCTGGTGCTCGATACACTCAGCCTGAGCCTGAACACGGGCGAGGCCCTGCTGCTGACAGGGCCGAACGGTGCGGGCAAATCCACCCTGCTGCGGGTACTAGCTGGGCTGCGCCAACCGGATTCGGGCGCTCTGCTCTGGTATGGCCAGCCCACCCGGAACGACCGCGCCGCCCATGCCGGACGCGTTGCCTATCTGGGCCATCAGGAAGCACTCAAACCCGGCCTGAGCGTGCGCGAAAACCTGAGCCTGTTTGCCGCAGCGGGGCAGCTTGCCGCCCAGCTCCGCAGGCAGGACGGCAGTACCGATTCCTATACAAGCCCGTATGACCTGCCTGCCGCACTGGCGGCCATGGACCTCGTGCATCTGGCCGACCTGCCCGCGCGCCTGCTCTCCGCCGGGCAGAAGCGCCGCACGGCACTGGCCCGCGTGCTGCTCGCACAAGCCCCACTCTGGCTGCTGGATGAGCCCAGCCTGGGGCTGGATACCGCAGCCATTGCCCTGCTGGGTGAGGCCATGGCTGCCCATCGCGCACGAGGGGGGCTTATCATTGCCACCACGCATGTTCCCCTGCCGCTGGAATCCCCCGCCACACTGGCCCTGCCCGGCGCCATGGACTCCATAACGGGCAATATCCTGCCTGAGACACACTGGTCCCTTGCCAGCGAAGACGAGGAAAACCGCCCATGACATCGCTATTCTGGCACATTGTCATGCGTGACCTGCGGCTGGCCTTGCGGCATGGCGCGGATACGCTGGGGGCGGTGCTGTTCTTTATCGTAACGGCTACCCTGTTCCCGCTTTCGCTCGGGCCTTCGCCCGAACTGCTGCGCCGCATGGCACCGGGCATTATCTGGGTCTGTGCCCTTCTGGCCTCGCTGCTACCGCTTGACCGGCTGTTTGGCGCAGAGCTGGAAGATGGCTCGCTCGACCAGCTCATGCTGCTGGGCCTGCCGCCCGCCTTTGTAGCGCTGGCCAAAATGACCGCGCACTGGCTGACAACCGGCCTGCCGCTGCTGCTGGCCGCAGGGCCACTGGCCACCATGTTAGGCCTGCCCGGCGCGGCCCTGCCGGTTCTGCTGGGGGGGCTGTTACTCGGGTCGCTCGTTCTGTCGCTAATGGGGGGCATGGG
>NZ_JBDNWF010000010.1:32180-83169 GCF_047721125.1 Acetobacter papayae
CCACCAGGCCCCGCCCCCCCGCCGCCCCCCAGCCGCCCCTGCGGCGCGGGCTGTCCCGCGCCGCCCGCCTGCCGTCGCCCCGGGGGGCCGTGGGGGCCTCCATCGTGCTGGGTGCGCGCCGGGGCGGGGTGCTGCTGCCACTGCTGACCCTGCCACTGATAACCCCGGCCCTGATTTTTGGAGCCGCCGCCATTGATGCCGCCGCCACCGGCCTGCCATGGAAACCTGATCTGGAACTGCTGGGCGCGTTTGTAGCCGCCGCCCTGCCACTCTGCCCGCTGGCGGCAGGAGCAGGCTTGCGCGCAGCCACCGAATAACCACGCTCCACGCAAACCGGATGCGGGCCGGGGCAGACGCAGCTTGAAGCTCGATCAGCCCCGCACAATAAAAAAGCGCGCCGTTCGTAAAAACGGCGCGCTTTGAGTTCAGTCTATTACCGCTACGAGAGCGATTTACTCAGATGTAGTGTTCGGCCAGCGGTGCAAAACCGTTAAACCGGGTCGAGCAGTAGGTGGAGACATACGCCCCTGTGCCCAGCAGATCGATCATCTCACCCGATTCGAGATCCAGCGGCAGGTCGTAACGGGTCTTTTCGTAAAGAATATCCGCCCCATCGCAGGTTGGCCCAGCCAGCGCCACGGGGCCGGACGGCGCGCCGTCACGCCCGGTACGAATAGCATAGCGGATGGATTCGTTTTCCGTTTCCGCCAGACCGCCAAACCGGCCGATATCCAGATACACCCAGCGTAGCCCGTCCTTGCGACCACGCGCACTGACCAGAACCACCTCGGTATGCACAACCCCAGCCTCACCCACGATAAAGCGGCCCGGCTCCACCAGCATTTCGGGCATGGCGTTGCCGAAATGCTCGGTCATGGCGCGGAAAATCGCATCCGCAAAATGGTCGATCTCGGGCACGTCTTCACGGTAGCGAATGGGGAAACCACCGCCCAGATTGATCATGCGCAGATCAAGCCCAGCCGCACTCAGGTCGGTGAACAGGCTTGCCACACGGGCAATCGCCACCTCATACGCCTCGGCCGAAAGCTGCTGGCTCCCCACATGAAAGGACAGCCCATACGGGTCCAGCCCCATGTCGCGAGCGGCCAGCATCAGGTCGCGAGCGGATTCCACCGTCGTGCCGAACTTGCGCGACAGCGGCCATTCGGCGGCATAGTTATCGACCAGCAGGCGGCAGTAAACGCGGCTGCCGGGCGCATGGCGGGCCAGCTTTTCCAGCTCTTCGCGGCAGTCGAAGACGAACATGCGTACGCCCGCCTCATACGCCGCGCGGATGGCGGAAACCTTTTTGACCGTATTGCCAAAGGAAATGGCAGACGGATCAGCCCCAGCCTGAAGGCACAGGGAGACTTCCTCCCACGAGGCGGCATCGAAGCAGGAACCAAGCCCGACCAGACGATCCAGAATCGGCGTGGCGGGGTTAGCCTTGACGGCATAATAAATGCGCGCCTGCGGCAGAGCGCGCCCAAGGGCGCGGTAACGAGATTCAACCTCGTCAACATCGACGACAAGGCAGGGCGTTGCCGGGTTGTTCTCGGCAATGAAACGGGTAATTTTGGGATTCATAGCTCCCACTCCCCCAGTTCATGCTTCTCCGGCATACACAGCGGAGAAGGAGTTGCGAAACGGTCTAACGGACCAGCGACCAAAGGCAGAACGCCCAGAAAAACAAGGACGGTCCCGATTGCCAGAACGCTTGACGTCGTTGCGTAACCTCAGAGGGCCAGTGGCACGTGCGTTGCTGCGTAGGGGTGCGCATATGCGGCCAAACCGCCACAAGTGCAAGTGAAAAAATCGGTTTATCCGAAAAAACATGACAACACACAGCCGTGACCGCTAAGGATCAAGGCTGTAATGCTGTTCTTGCGCCATAATTCATGGCCCCAAAGCAAAAGCCCGGCCCAATGCCCACAGGTACACCCCGCAGGGCGGCAGGGCGCAGAATGAAAGACACCTCCCCCACAATGCAGGCGTTCACGCGGCCCGATTCTTCGCAACTATCCTCCGCACCCTCTGCCCCGGCCGCAGAAACGACCCCCGTGCATCAGGCCCCCGATATGCCGCCCCCCGGCAAGGCCGCACCTGCCAAACCCAAACCGGACACGCCTCTGGCCCTGCGCTGGGCCGACTGGCGGCGTATCATCTCCCGTACGGCGCGCAGTCTGGTGGCGGGGCCTTCCACGCTGGTGGCCGCAGGCTGCGCGTTCTACAGCACGCTCTCGCTTTTTCCGGCTATCAGCGCGCTGATTTCCATCTACGGCCTGGCATTTGACGTACAGACCGTCACCCCACAGATGGACGCGCTGCGCCCCCTGCTGCCGCCCAGCGTTTTCATGCTGATCCAGAATCGAGTGCAGGTGCTGGTGGCCGAGCCCCATACCTCCCTGACACTCAACCTGATTATTTCGCTCACGGTAGCGCTCTGGTCGGCCTCTGCCGCTACGCGCTCCATCATCTCGGCGCTCAACATGGCGTATAATGCCCGTGAGCATCGGAATTTCTTTGTTTTTCAGGCCACAGCTTTCGCCCTGACACTTTTTTCCGTTCTGGGCGCGGTGCTGACCATTGCGCTGATGGTCGCCATTCCGCTGCTGCTGAACCTGTCACTGCGACTGCATATTCCCACCCCGCCGGGTTCAACCGATTTTCTGAGCAGCCTGAGCGGGCCACTGATCCTGTTCACCTTTGAAATTCTGGCCCTGTCCACCCTCTACCGCTACGGCCCGGACCGCCAGCGCCGCACGGGCTGGCGCTGGGTTATGCCCGGGGCTGTTCTGGCCAGCTTCGTGCTCATTCCCGCCTCGCAGCTCTTTTCCTATTACGTAGCGCATCTGGCCAGCTACAACACCACCTACGGGCCGCTTGGGGCGTTTATCGTCATCATGATGTGGTTTTTCGTTACCGCATGGGTGGTGCTCATGGGCGCTGAACTGAATGCGGAAATGGAAAGCTATGCCCGAGGCAACCCGAGGCTGATCGTCTGGCACAGCATGACCCCCGAAGGGCAGGACTGCGACAACAACGAGCCAGCGGCAGGCTCCTGACAGCAAGCCCTGAGCCCGGCCTTCCACACATCTTAAAGTAACAGCTTTAGATTGCCCGGTAGCGGCTTATCGCCGCGCCACGATCCTGCGGCCCGCATGGGTGTGGGTAATGACGCCATGCCTGATTTTTACGTGCGGCCCTGCAATGACATGGCTCGGAGAAATAATCAGATCATCCGCGCCTATCCCCAGATTTTCCGGGGCTTCGGCCACTTCGCGAGCACTCGCGGTTTCAACCCGCACATGCGCAACCCCTGAACCCAGCATGCCAATCTGTGCGGCGGCTGCGTGGGAGAGATCGATGATCCGGCCTTTTTTATAGGGGCCACGGTCATTGACCGTTACCACCACGGAGCGCCCGGTTTCTTCCGAGGTCACGCGCAGCTTGCTACCCAGCGGGGCTGTCGGGTGGGCGGCCGTGAGGCTCGCCCTGTCAAAAGGCGTTCCCGAAGACGTGCGCCGATGATGGAACCGCCCGCCATACCAGCTTGCCATGCCCGTCTGCACCGGACGGTGCTGAGCAGACCCTGCACCGCCCTGAGATGCCCCGCCAAAGTCGCTCAGGGCCGGATCTTCATGACTGCGCGCCTGCAAAGCGCGGGATACGGAATCGGCCCATGCGGTACCGCCTGCCTGTGGCGTGCTGGAATGCGTAGCACCAGAGTGTTCAGGCAATTCGCCAGCGTGGGCTGCCACGCTCCCCCCCCCTGCAACAAGGGCGGCAAGCACGGTCAACCATCCCGCTCGTCTCCGGTTTTGGACTGGCATCTGCCTGCTCCATTTCCGTGAATCTGGGCTTAACACCCCTGCACATGACCGCCTTGGGCCGCCGGAATCAACCTTTTTCTGCCTCCGCGCCTTTACAGGACGGCCAGACTGCCTGCCTGTCTGCCGCCTGTGCATGGCGAAAATATGGCCCTCTCCCTTCCTTTTACCGCTGCACCCGAGCCCCCCGAACACCCCGCCCTTTTGCCCCACTCCTGCACCGGCATGCTGTCTTCTCTTGGAGAGAGCCCGGCATCGTGCTAGGGCCCTGCTCTATTATGGAAAGACCTCTCATTGCTGTTCTGAACGGCCCGAACCTGAACATGCTCGGCCAGCGCGAACCCGAAATATACGGTCGGGCCACGCTGGACGACGTGGAACAGCTTTGCCTCCGTACAGCCGAAAAGCTGGGACTGGCGGTGGATTTCCGCCAGACCAATACCGAAGGCGAGCTGATTTCCTGGGTGCAGGAGTGCCGCAGGCGGGCGCGTGGTATCGTGATCAACCCGGCAGGGTACAGTCATACCTCCATCGCCCTGCTTGATGCGCTACTGGCCACGGACCTGCCGGTAATTGAGGTTCATATCTCCAATATCCACCGCCGCGAGCAATTCCGCCACCACTCCTATGTCTCCCGCGCCGCCACCGGCGTTATCTGCGGGCTAGGCGTAGGGGGGTATTCTCTGGCATTGCAAGCAATGACCGATCTTATTGCAAATGAGGACAACCGATGAGCGGACTGCTCGTGGACGCGGATGCCATCCGGGCTCTGGCTGAAATTCTGGCTGAAACCGGCCTGACCGAAATCGAGATAGCGGAAAAAGACAACCGCATTCGCGTGGCGCGTATGCCCGCCCCCGTGCAGGCTGTGGCTGCTGCCGCTCCTGCCGTGGCGCAGGCTCCCGCCCCCGTTGCGGCCCCTGCGGCAGCACCGGCTGCGGCTGATCTCTCGCGCCACCCCGGTGCGGTATCCAGCCCCATGGTGGGCGTGGCCTATCTGACGCCCGACCCGTCCTCGCCCCCGTTTGTAACGGAAGGCCAGACCGTAAGCGCGGGCCAGACCCTGCTGCTGATCGAGGCCATGAAAACCTTCAACCAGATCAAGGCTCCCAAAAGCGGCACGCTCAAGGCCCTTCTTGTCGCCTCGGGTGATCCGGTGGAATTCGGCCAGCCGCTTGCCATTATCGAGTGATGTTTTCCAAGATCCTCATCGCCAATCGCGGCGAAATCGCCCTTCGCATCCTGCGCGCCTGCCGGGAGCTTGGCATTAAGACCGTGGCTGTCCACTCCACTGCCGATGCCGACGCCATGCATGTGCGTCTGGCGGATGAGGCTGTGTGCATTGGGCCGGCTGCATCGCGCGAGTCGTACCTGAACGTGGCGGCCATTCTTTCGGCCGCGACCATCACCGGGGCGGAAGCCATTCACCCCGGCTATGGCTTCTTGTCCGAAAATGCGGATTTTGCCGAAACCGTGGAAGCCCACGGTCTGGCCTTTATCGGCCCCACGGCAGAACACATTCGCATGATGGGCGACAAGATCACGGCCAAAACCACCATGCTCGCACTGGGCGTGCCGCTCGTACCCGGCTCGGATGGGGAACTGACCGACCTGGACGAAGCCCGGCGCGTGGCCGAACAGGTTGGCTATCCTGTGCTGATCAAGGCAGCAGCAGGCGGCGGCGGGCGCGGCATGAAGGTCGCACACTCGGCTGATGAACTGGCCGATGCGTGGAACATGGCCCGCACAGAGGCCCGTGCTGCCTTTGGCAATGACGCGGTTTACCTTGAAAAATACATGGACCGCCCGCGCCATATCGAGTTGCAGATTCTGGGCGATAACTACGGCAACGTCGTGCATTTTGGTGAACGCGACTGCTCCTTGCAGCGCCGCCACCAGAAGCTGCTTGAAGAGGCAGGTTCCCCCGCCCTCAGCACCGAAGAGCGCGACACGATTGGCCGCACGGCCACCGAAGCACTCTCGCGCATGGGCTACCGCAACGCGGGCACGCTCGAGTTCCTGTATCAGGATGGGCAGTTCTGCTTCATTGAAATGAACACCCGCCTTCAGGTCGAGCACCCGGTTACGGAAATGGTGTGCGACGTGGATCTGGTGCGTGAGCAGATCCGTCTGGCTGCGGGCGAAAAGCTTGGCTACACGCAGGAGGATGTCACCTTCTCCGGCCATGCGATCGAATGCCGCATCAATGCCGAAGACCCGGACACCTTCACCCCCTGCCCCGGCACGGTTGCGGTTTATCACCCGCCGGGCGGTCTGGGCGTGCGCGTGGATAGCGCCCTTTACACCGGCTACCGGGTGCCGCCGTTCTATGACAGCATGATCGCCAAGCTGATCGTGCATGCCCCCACCCGCGCACAGGCCATTGCCCGCATGCAGCGTGCACTGGACGAGTTCGTGGTTGAAGGCATCAAGACCGTCATACCGCTGCACCGGCGCATTCTTGAGGATGCCGAATTCCAGAAGGGTGAATACACCATTCACTGGCTGGAGCAGTTCACGGCCCGCTCACAGTAAAACCAACCCCTTTACCGGGGGCTGATACAAGACCAGACGCAACAAGGGCGGCTCTTTTACAGGAGCCGCCCTTGTTATTTTACAAACGTATAAACCGCTCAGGATACGGCGTGGGGCACCTCTGCCACCGTCGAACCCTCGGGTTCATTCTCATCCTCCGATATGGCGATACGCCGCCCGTTCGCTGCTGTAGGCCGGAATTCGCCTTCGCGGAGCGCGTTCTCGATATCCTCGAGCGAGGCCCCTGACGTTTCGGGCACGCAGAACCAGACAAACACCACCGAGGCCAGATTGACCGCGGCATACAGCCACATGGTACCCCCCAGCGAAATATGCTGAACCAGCGAAAGTGCTGTGGCCGTTACCAGCAGGTCAGCCCCCCACAGCACGGAGGCATGCACGCTCGACGCCGCCGCACGCATGGGCAGGGGGAACATTTCAGCCCCCAGCAGCCAGCCCACAACCTGAATACCGCCAGAGTTGAACATCATGAACAGGAGCAGGAACACGATAACCAGCCAGCTCCCCGTGCTGCCCGGCGCAGGATGCAGGGCAAACACGATACCCAGCCCCAGCAGGCTCAGCACCGAGCCCGGCCCCATGATCAGCATCAGCCTGCGGCGGCCGATCCTGTCCACAAACAGGCAGCCCAGCAGGGTCATGATCAGATAGACAGCCGCCACGCCAAGGCTGGTCAGCAGAGCGCTGGACCCGCCAAACCCGGCCCCGGAGAGAAATGTGGGGGTGTAGTAGATCATCATCTCCAGACCACCGGCCTGCGTAAAGAACGCAGTGCCGAGTGCCGCGATCAGTGCCGGGCGCACCCAGGGCAGCATAAGGCCACGCCAACCCCGCTCCTGATCTTCCATACCGGAAACGCTGTCATGGATTTCGGTAATTTCGCGCCGAATCAGCTTGCGGGAGGAGCGCACCCGCCCAAGCTGTTCAAGTGCGGGCACCAGCCCCTCGTTTTCAGCCACCCAGCGCGGGCTGCGCGGCATGAAGAACATGCACACGAACACAAAAGCCGCCGGGCCAGCCGCAACGGCAATCATGGGCCGCCAGCCCCAGCTATCACGCATGGAAAAGCCGATGAGGTTGGCCAGAAAAATCCCGACCCCAATCGCGACATTAAAGACCGTGACCAGATTACCCCGCTGGCTGGCGGGAGCGAGTTCGGAAATATAGGTGGGCACCACCTGCGTGGAGCCCCCCACCGCCAGCCCCAGATAGATACGCGCCACAATCAGCGTTGCCACATCCGGTGCCTGTGAGCAGGCAATGGCCCCCGTGGTGAACACTGCGGTCACAATCATGACAGCACTACGCCGCCCGAACCGCTCGGAAAACCACGAAATGCCCACCGCACCCAGTACCGCGCCCACCAGGATGGCTGAGGTAATCAGTTCTTCCTGAACAGAAGAAAGATGAAAGTCTTTCTCCATGATAAGTAACGAACCGGAAATTATGCCGGTATCATAGCCGTAAAGTCCACCACATATGGCAGACACAAAGACAGCAAACCACAATACACGTCCTGCATTGGGCGATATTTCAAGGCTCTTCAGAGCGTTAAGAGCTGATTTTCTTTCGTTTACCATGACAAAAGCATGACATAAACAAAAATCATTTCACATCTATAAATTTTTTCTCTATTGTGATGTTTGTATCCGTGCGCGCGTAGCCCGTTTTCAGGCCCTGTACAGGCAGCCCGGATTCTCCATTCTATCCGAATTTTTCTTGACAGTTACCGGACCTTGGTTATCTGCTTGGCCCCACCAAGGGGGGTTCCGGCAAGGAACTGAGAGGCCACTTCACGCTATCCGCAAGGAGGCACCGTGGCGACCCTGCCATCCGGGCATGAGGCTCGGATGGGGAACCTGATCCGGCTCATACCGGCGGAGGGACTGGTGCCTGACAAGAACAGCCTGCATGGCTGCACGCGCGCGTAAACCCTTTCGGGTTGTCTGGTCTGGCCTGTCCTCCTCGGCTGAGGAGAAATGTAATGTCTTCTACCCTGTCAGCGCCTGACGCGCCGCATGAAAACGCCCCGGGCGGACATGCGGGCGGCAACCCCAAACCGGCCAACACCACGGCACCGGCTCCGGGCCATGTCACCACCGGGCCTATTCGTGGTTCGGCCAAGGTCTATAGCAGCCCGGCAGGACGGCCCGATATTCTCGTGCCTTTCCGTGACATCATGCTCAGCCCGGATGCGAACGAACCGCCCCTGCGTGTTTATGATACGTCCGGCCCCTATACTGACCCTGCCGCGCGCATAGACGTTAACAGCGGCCTGCCCCGCATCCGCTCGGCATGGCTGGCACTGCGCGGCTATGAGCAGACCACGCCGCGCAGTGTCCGCCCCGAGGATAACGGCAATGCCGAGGGCGCGCATCTTGTTGCCCCCTGCCCTGCCCCCCACACGGTGCTGAAGGGCAAGCCCGGGCAAAAGGTGACACAGTATGAATTCGCCAAGGCCGGGATCATTACCGAAGAAATGATCTATGTGGCGCACCGCGAAAACCTGAGCCGCGAACAGGCCGCCCCGGATGCGGCAATACGCCGGGCCGATGGCGAATCCTTTGGTGCTGCCCTGCCCGACTTTGTCACCCCCGAATTTGTGCGCGACGAAATCGCACGCGGCCGGGCCATCATTCCCGCCAATATCAACCACCCCGAACTTGAGCCGGTCATTATCGGGCGGAATTTTCTGGTCAAGGTGAACGCCAATATCGGCAACTCCGCCGTGACCTCCTCCGCTGCCGAAGAAGTGGAAAAGCTGGTCTGGTCCATTCGCTGGGGTGCGGATACGGTCATGGATCTGTCCACGGGCCGGAACATCCACAATATCCGTGACTGGATTCTGCGTAACGCTCCCACGCCCATCGGCACCGTGCCGCTGTATCAGGCGCTGGAAAAGGTTGGTGGCGACGTTCAGAAACTCGATTGGCCGGTTTTCCGTGACACGCTGATCGAACAGGCCGAACAGGGAGTGGACTACTTTACCATCCATGCCGGTGTACGCCTGCACCATGTGCCGCTGACCGCCGAGCGGGTAACGGGCATTGTCTCACGCGGCGGCTCCATCATGGCGAGCTGGTGCCTCAACGGCCACCGCGAGAGCTTCCTGTACGAACATTTCGAGGAAATCTGCGACATCATGCGCGCCTATGATGTCTCGTTCTCGCTGGGTGATGGCCTGCGCCCCGGCTGCGCCGCTGACGCCAATGACGCCGCCCAGTTTGCTGAACTGGAAACGCTGGGCGAACTGGCCAAGATCGCTTGGTCCAAGGGCTGTCAGGTCATGATCGAAGGGCCGGGCCATGTGCCCATGCACAAGATCAAGGAAAACATGGACAAGCAACTGCGCGAATGTGACGAAGCGCCGTTCTATACGCTTGGGCCATTAACGACCGATATCGCTCCGGGTTATGACCACATCACCTCGGCCATTGGAGCAGCCATGATCGGCTGGTTCGGCACCTCCATGCTGTGCTACGTAACACCCAAGGAGCATCTGGGCCTACCAGACCGCAACGATGTGAAAACAGGCGTTATCACCTACAAGATTGCGGCTCATGCCGCTGATCTGGCCAAGGGGCACCCTGCGGCCCGCAGGCGTGATGACGCCCTGAGCCGCGCACGCTTCACCTTCCGGTGGGAGGATCAGTTCAACCTCTCGCTCGACCCGGATACGGCCTGCGCCTATCACGATGAAACCATGCCGCGCACGGCCCACAAGACTGCGCATTTCTGCTCCATGTGCGGGCCGAAATTCTGCTCCATGCGGATCAGCCAGGACCTGCGCGAAGATGCCATCCGCCTCGCTGGCATGGAACAGAAAAACGAGGAGTTCCGTCAGGCTGGCGGCCGCGTTTACGTACCCGCGGCAGAATAACGCCATACAAGGCCCACCCCCACTTGCGGGGTGGGCCTTTTCTTTTACGACCTTGAAAAACACCAGAGCTCAATATTTGAAATTATTTATCCGCCAACCAACGCGGACGAATACTGTCCAATCGTAGAACGAGTGGGAAAATGTATTTCCAAAAAGCCTCTTTCCAGACACCCAATCAATCTGAATAATTCAGATCGCGATATGTGTGCGCACTTCGTCCGCCACGAGGCTGCGGGCCTCCCCTGACAGCACGACCTTGCCCCGATCCATGACCGTAACCTGATCGGCCAGCGCAAAAGCAAAATCGAAATACTGTTCTACCAGAACAATAGCCATGTCGCCCCGGTCGCGTAGCATACCGATAATGGTGCCAATATCCTTGATGATGCTGGGCTGAATCCCTTCTGTCGGTTCATCCAGCACCAGCAGGCGCGGGCGGATAACCAGCGCGCGTGCAATGGCAAGCTGCTGCTGTTGCCCGCCGGAGAGATCGCCCCCCTTACGGTCAAGCATTTTGGCCAGAACAGGAAAAAGGTCGAAAATCTCATCAGGCACCCGGCGCTGCCTGCGCGGCAAAAGACCGAAGCCTGTTGCAAGGTTTTCGCGCACACTCAGCAGCGGAAAAATATCGCGCCCCTGCGGTACCGTGGCAATGCCCCGTCTAGCGCGCTCATAGGCTGGCAGGCGGGTTATGTCCTCTCCTTCCCACTCAATGCGTCCGGCACTGAGCGCGTGCATGCCGGTAATGCCACGCAGCAGACTGGTTTTACCCACACCGTTGCGCCCCAGCACGCAGCTCACCTGCCCCACCTGCGCGGTCAGGGAAACACCGCGCAGGGCTATGGCGGCTCCGTAATGCAGATGCACGTCCTCAACCCTGAGCATGCGGGCTATCTCCTTTCCTTGCGTCCATTGTGCCCGAAGGGCTGCCTGCGCATACTCTAGCGGCCAAGATAGACCTCAATAACACGCGGATCAGCACTGACTGTATCCAGCGCACCCTCGGCCAGCACCGAGCCCTCATGCAGCACAGTCACGCCAACATCCAGAGCGCGCACGAAATCCATATCGTGCTCCACCACCACAACACTACGCGTACGGTTGATTTCGCGTAGCAGGTCTGCCGTGGCCATGGTTTCGGCATCGGTCATGCCTGCTACCGGTTCATCCACCAGCAGCAGCTCGGGCTCCTGCCCCAAAAGCATGCCAATTTCGAGCCATTGTTTCTGCCCGTGGCTCATGCCACCAGCCTGATGGTCGGCAAAATCACCCAGTCTGGTCATATCCAGCAGATGGTCCACCCGTGCCTGCTCCTTCCCCGAAAGGCGCGCCATAAGAACCGAAAATGGTCCACGCAGGCCACTTAATGACAGAAGCAGGTTTTCGCGCACGCTCAGCGCCTCAAAAACCGTGGGTTTCTGAAACTTGCGGCCAATCCCCATCCGGGCGATGGCGGGTTCATCCAGACGGGTAAGATCCTGACCATGAAAGCGCACACTACCGCTATCTGGGCGGGTTTTTCCTGTGATGATATCCATCATCGTCGTCTTGCCCGCCCCATTAGGGCCGACAATCGCACGCATTTCGCCTGCAGCCAGTGTCAGGCTCAGACCATTTATAGCTCTAAACCCGTCAAATGTAACGCTGACATCACGCATTTCCAGAAGTTTTGGCGCATTCATGCCTCATCTCCTTCCGGGCTGGAAACCTCGGGCGTGATGTCTTCTGCCTCCTTACGGGGGGCGGGTTTAAACAAGCCCATAACCCCTTTGGGCAGAAACAGCGTCGTAACCAGAAACAAAAGCCCCAGACCATACAGCCAGAATTCCGGCAACCATGCCGTAAACACGGTCTTTCCCATGTTCACCAGCACCGCCCCCAGCACCGCGCCAGACAGGGTGCCACGGCCACCAACTGCAACCCAGATAACGGATTCAATCGAATTGGCAGGAGCGAACTCACCAGGATTGATAATACCAACCTGCGTGACGTACAGCGCCCCCCCCACACCCGCCAGCATGGCCGAAAACACCCATACCAGCAGCTTGACCTGCTCAGGCCTGTAGCCAAGAAAACGCGTGCGACTTTCTGCATCACGCACCGCCACCAGCAGGTTGCCAAAACGACCCGCCACCACAAAGCGCGACAGCATAAGTGCCAGCGCTAGCACAACACCCGTTATAACCAGCAGAACCGCACGGGTTACAGGGCTGTGCAAATCCGCGCCCAGAATATCCTTGAAATCGGTCAGGCCATTATTGCCCCCAAACCCAAAGCCATTCTGGAAAAATGCAAGCATGAGCGCATAGGTCAGCGCCTGTGTCATAATGGACAGATACACGCCCGAAACCCGCGAGCGGAAGGCAAGCCAGCCAAACACACCCGCCAGCACACCGGGCACCGCCAGCACCAGCAGGCAGGCCCAGAGAAAATGCCCGCTGCCCCACCAGTACCAAGGCAGCTTTGTCCATGACAGAAAGATCATGAAATCGGGCAGGCTGGCATTGCCATAAACACCCCGCGCGCCAATTTCGCGCATGAGATACATGCCCATGGCGTAGCCACCCAACGCAAAAAATGCAGCGTGGCCGAGTGTCAGTATCCCGGCAAAACCCCAGACCAAATCAACCGCAAGCGCCAGCATGGCGTAAGAGAGATACTTGCCTGCCAGCGAAACCGTAAAAGCGGACACATGCAACGGGCTGCTTTCGGGCAGCAGGCTGGCTACGGCCAGCACCACTGCACCCACCAGCACAACCACCGCCATGCGCGCAACACCCGCAAAGCCCTGCGCGCCCGATGTGGATGGAAACAGGCGGTTCATGATTCCACCCCACGCCCGCGCACGGGAAACATGCCGCGCGGGTTACGCTGAATATACAAAATAACCAGAACGAGAATGGCAATTTTCGCGGATACCGCCCCAATGACGGGCTCCAGAACCTTACCCCCCATGCCCAGCGTCATGGCTGCCGCCAGCGTGCCCCACAGATTGCCCACACCACCGATCACAACCACCATGAAACTGTCGATAATATAGGTCTGCCCCAGATTGGGACTGACATTGTCGATCTGGCTAACAGCAACCCCGGCCAGACCCGCAAGCCCGGCCCCCAGCCCAAAGGCCAGTGCATCCACCCGTGGGGTACGGATACCCATCAGCGCGGCCATGCGCCGGTTTTGTGTAACCGCGCGCATTTCCAGCCCCAACGAGGTGCGCCGTAGCACACACATGAGCGTTCCCAGCACGAGGAATGCAAAAACCAGAATGGCAAGGCGGTTCAGGGTAATGTCCATACCCCCCAGCGCGAAAGACCCCGTAAGCCAGCCCGGCGTGGCAACAGGAATATTGGTCGGCCCGAATACCGAACGCACGGCCTGCTGCATAATGAGCGACAGCCCCCATGTCGCTAGCAGGGTTTCTAGCGGGCGGCCATACAGAAACCGGATCAGCCCGCGCTCGATCAGCACACCCAGCCCACCGCAGACACAAAACGCCACGGGAATGGCCAGCAGCAACGAAACCGGCTCCAGCGCAGGAGCCACCGAGCGCACGCCCTGCTGCACCAGCCATGTAACATAGGCCCCGATCATCACCAGTTCGCCATGAGCCATGTTGATCACGCCCATGACGCCAAACGTAATGGCCAGACCCGTTGCCGCCAGCAACAGAACCGAACCATAGCTCAGGCCGTAAAAGGCGTTCTGGCCAATGCTCCATGCCCGCAAGCGCCAGTCTATGCTGGCCACGGCCTCCTGTGCCGCCTTGCGAACCTGCGCATTTTCACTTTCATTAGCCCCGACACCGGCCAGAATACCGCGCGCCTCAAGCCCGCCTGTGGCGCGCAGAGCCGCAACGGCCTGTATGCGGGCGGCAAGCTGGTCGTCTGCCGGGGGCTGCGCCAGAATGGTCGCGGCATGAGCCAGCGCCAGTTCCTTGTGAATGGCGGCATCCTTTTCGGCACTCAGGGCCTGTTGCAGCACCGGCAATGCCGCCGGGTCATGCCGTTCGTACAGGGTTGTAGCGGCATGCAGGCGCGCGGCCCTGTCCGCCGAGAACAGATCCATACCCGCCCGTGCGCCCGCAAGCGCCTTGCGCACACGGTTATTCAACCGCACCGCAGCCAGCCCCTCGGGCGGGGTCGCTACGGGCTGGCCGGTGCGGGCATCCACGTAAGCCTCGCCATCGCGCAGGAACAGCCCACCATCGGGCGTCAAAAACAGCCGATGCTGCTCCAGCGCGCCCAGCACGGCACCCGCCTGTGGAGAACCCGATACGGCCAGTTCGGTTATAGCCTGCGCCACGGTATCGAACTGACCGCTGGCCAGCCCCGCAAAAACATCTGCCCGTGCGCAACGCGGAGCCGCAAAAGCGGCCCCCACGCAAAAAGCCGCTACAAGGCAGAATCTTACAAAACTACGCATGTTTCTTGCTAAGGCAGGTTTTTGTAACCGTGTTGTAATTGCCGCAGACGATAGGCTTGCTCCAGTCACCGATCAGGTCCTTGGTTTCCGGCACCCAGGGAGACCACGCCTGACCCGGCACCAGTGCGGGTGTTTTCCATACGACGGCAAACTGCCCATCATCCTGAATTTCACCGATATAGACAGGCTTTGTCAGATGATGATCCGGCAGCATTTCGGCAACACCACCTGTCAGGTTAGGCTGGCGGATACCGATCATGGCGTCAATCACCTTGTCATGGTCAGTGCTGCCCACCTTGGTCACCGCCTGCACCCACATGTTGAAGCCGATGTAATGCGCTTCCATGGGATCGTTTGTGGTACGCTTGGGGTTTTTCGTAAACGCGTGCCATTCCTTGATAAACGCCTCGTTAGCGGGCGTATTGATGCTTTCGAAGTAGTTCCACGCGGCGAGCTGGCCAACCAGCGGCTTGGTATCCATGCCCGCCAGTTCTTCCTCACCAACGCTGAAAGCCATGACGGGAATATCGGTGGCGGAAATGCCCTGATTACCCAGCTCCTTATAGAAGGGCACGTTGGCATCGCCATTGATTGTTGAAACAACAGCCGTTTTCTTACCCGCCGAACCAAAAGCCTTGATCTGCGATACAATGGTCTGCCAATCGGACTGCCCGAACGGCGTATAATTGACCATAATATCCTCTTCCTTGATGCCCTTGGCCTTCAGGTAGTTGAGTAGGATCTGGTTGGTCGTGCGCGGATAGACATAATCCGTACCCACAAGGGCAAAACGCTTGGCGCCGCCGCCTTCCTCGCTCAGCAGATAATCCACTGCGGGAATGGCCTGCTGGTTGGGGGCCGCACCGGTATAGAAGATATTGCGGCTGCACTCCTGCCCTTCATACTGCACAGGATAGAACAGGATGCCGTCGAGTTCCTCGAACACCGGCAGCACCGACTTGCGCGATACGCTGGTCCAGCAACCGAACACTGCGGCTACCTTGTCCACCGACAGAAGCTGGCGCGCTTTTTCAGCAAAGAGCGGCCAGTTGGATGCGGGGTCCACCACAACAGCCTCGAGCGGGCGGCCCAGCAACCCGCCCTTGCGGTTCTGCTCGGCAATGAGCATCAGCATCACGTCCTTCAGGGTCGTTTCGCTGATAGCCATGGTGCCGGACAGGGAATGCAGAATGCCGACCTTGATCGGCTCACCCTTGGGGGTAGCGGCCAGCGCATCACCCGGTTTCCAGACAGCACCCAGTGCCGCTGCGGACGATGCCAGAGCCAGACGCCCGAAGGCGCGGCGGGAAAGGGGGGGCAGTTTGGCCGACATGAACAAAGCACTCCTGTTGCTGCTGCCCTCATTATCAGCCAAATGACAGACAGCCGCGCCATACGCGATCCTGCGTATGGTGTGTCAGGCCTCCGGCACCGCTATAAGTACATCAGCCAACCGGGAACAGCAGGACCGCGTAATCTTGACGCAAGCCCCCCCGCCAGACACCAGCCGCCTGCGTATTGTCCGCACACGGCGGGCCTATAGCCGCTGGGCGGCCGACCAGACATTCGAGGATTACGCCCTGCGCTTTACTGCGCGCAAGGCGCGGGCCGCCACCCCCATGCGCGCCGCGCTAACGGCCCTTGGCTCCACATCCTTTCTGGCGCTTGAGGCCATGGGGGGCACGCTCACGCTGGCTTTTGGTTTTTCCAACACGCTGCTGGCAACCCTGCTGGCCACGGTGGTTATTTTCTGCATTACCCTCCCCCTCTGTGTGGCGGCTGGACGGGCCGGGCTGGATATAGACCTGCTGACGCGCGGCACCGGTTTCGGCTATATCGGCTCCACCATAACCTCGGTCATTTACGCCAGTTTCACGTTCATTTTTTTCGGGCTGGAAGCCGCCATTCTGGCGGGCACGCTGCACGCACTGCTGGGCATGCCGCTCTGGCTTGCGTATCTGGGCTGCTCGGTCATCATCATCCCGCTTGTCACATGGGGGATGACCTTCATCGCCCGTTTCCAGATTGCAACACTGCCGGTCTGGCTCGCGCTCAACCTTATTCCGCTGGTGGCTCTCCTGCTCACCCACCCTGCTCTTGTGCCGGGCTGGGCGCATTTCAACGGGCTTACCCCGGCACTGGGCGAGGTCAACGCCATTGCCATTGGCAGCGCGGCCTCGGTCATTATCGTTCTGGTCTGCCAGAGTGCGGAACAGATCGATTTCCTGCGCTTTCTGCCCGAGCAGACACCCCAGAACCGCCGCGCATGGTGGGTGGCACTGGTTCTGGGCGGGCCGGGCTGGGTGGTGCTGGACGCCTTTAAAATCATGGCGGGCTCGCTGCTGGCATGGGCCGTGCTGCAAGGCGGATTTTCAGCCGCACAGGCGGCACAGCCGGGGCTGATGTACTGGCTGGCATGGAGCACATGCGTGCCACCCCAGCTTGCCGCCGTGCTGACTGTCGCGCTGGTTGCGCTTTCACAGATCAAAATCAACATCACCAATGCCTATGCGGGGTCGCTGGCGTGGTCGAACTTCTTCTCCCGCCTGACACACACTCATCCGGGGCGGGTGTTTTACGTGCTGTTCAATATCGCCATTGCCCTGCTGCTGATGGAAGCCGGGCTGGTGAACACGATCCAGACCGGGATCACGCTCTATGCCGTGCTGGCCTGCGCGTGGATCGGGGCCATTCTGGGGGATGTGGCACTGTGCAAACCCCTGAAGCTGAGCCCCGCGCGCATAGAGTTCAAACGCGCCTTCCTGCCTGACCTCAACCTTGTCGGGCTGGGGGCATGGGCACTGGCTGCCACTATGGGGTTTGTGGCCCTGAGCGGTGTTGCAGGCCCGCTGGCTGCGGCCTATGCCCCTTTCATAACACTGGCACTGGCCTGCCTGAGCGCGCCCCTTCTGGCCTCCATAACCGGCGGGCGCACCTATCTGGCTCGTCAGCCCCCCACAGACTGGAACACCAGAGCCCACAAAACCTGCGTCATTTGCGAACACCGCTTTGAAGCGGAAGATATGGCCCCCTGCCCGGCCTATGGCGGCACAATCTGCTCGCTATGCTGTTCGCTGGACAGCCGCTGCCGCGACCGCTGCAAGCCTGTTTCCACCCGTATGGCCGCACAAATGGCAACCCCGCTGCACAGCCTGCCGCCACGCCTGCGCCATGTTCTGACCTCGCCCGGGGGACGCTTTGCCTTTCTGCTCTGCGGCATTGTTGTGGTTATGGCGCTGCTGGCACGCCAGACTGGCCTGCCTTTTGACAGCACGCTGCTGATTGTCTCTTTTCTGGCCAGCACGGTGGGGGCGTGGCTGCTGGTCATGGCGCAGGAAAGCCGCCGCACCGCCACGCGCGAAACCCTGCACCAGACCCGCCTGCTCATGAACGAAATCCGTGCCCGCCGCCGCACCGATCAGGCCCTGCAACAGGCGCGTGAAAAGGCTGAATCCGCAAGCCTTGCCAAAACACGCTATATCAGCGGGATCAGTCATGAAATCCGCTCTCCGCTGAATGCCATCATGGGCTATATCCAGCTTTTCGAGCATGACCGCCGTATCCCGCCCGAACGGCTGGGCGCACTGGGTATCATGCGCGAAAGCGGCGAGCATATCACCTCTATCCTGTCGGGCCTGCTCGATATCTCGCGCATTGAGGCCGGCCGGATCGAGCTGCATTCCGACATGGTGGAGCTGCCGGTTTTTCTTGAATCGGTCGCACAGATGATCCGCATGCAGGCACAGGCACGGGGCCTGCGCTTTGTATGGCAGCCCGGCCCGCTGCCAGCGGTTGTCACTTGCGATGAACACCGGCTGCGACAGATCCTGCTCAACCTGCTCTCCAACGCAGTCAAGTTCACGCAGAAAGGTTCTGTCACCTTTTCCGCAACATGGCAGGCACAGATTGCAGAATTCGTTATTGAAGATACTGGCCTTGGCATTCCGCCCGAAGATCAGGGGCGGATTTTCGAGCCTTTCGAACGCTCTGCCTCCACCGCCAGTATTCCCGGCACCGGGCTGGGCCTGACCATTACAAAACTGCTGACCGAAATACTGGGCGCAGAGCTGACATTTTCCAGCACACCCGGTGTGGGCACGCGCTTTCGCGTGCGGCTGATGCTGCCTGACCGGCAAAGCCGCCCCGCCCCGCGCCTTTCCGCTTTCCCCGCCGGCTATGCAGGCCCGCGCCGCAAGGTGCTGATTGTCGATGATAACCCCGAACACCGCCAGATCATGCGCGAACTACTGGAGCAATGCGGTTTCGATATCGAGGATGTGGAAAGTGGCCCCGCCTGCCTGAGCTGGCTTGAAACCCGCCAGGCCGACCTGCTCCTGCTCGACCTGTCCATGCCGGGAATGGACGGGCGCGAACTCGCACTGCGTATTCGCGCACAAGGTGGCCCTGCCATTCCCATCCTGTTCCTGACCGGCAATCTGGTGGAAAGTGCAAACCGGCATGTTCCCTCGCTGGACGACTGTCCCGTGATTGGCAAACCCGTCAACCTGTCGGTTCTGCTCGAAAACATCCGTCATATTCTCTCCCTGACATGGATCATGCCTGATACGGCAGAAGCTCCCCCATACCCTCTTACGGATGAAACAGGACAATCAGGCACGCAGGCTCCCACCAACGAGGGCAAAACATCCAGTGAGATAGCCCATGAACCCTGCAGGGACATGCCCCCCCAGCAGGCGGCGCACCTGCCCCCTGCCGAACGCGCGCTCCTGCTTGAAGCGCTGGACAGCGGCAATCTGCGTCAGTTGAAAAACCATCTGGCTGTTTTGCAGGCCAATCGGCCGGAACTACAGAATGTTCTGGCCCCGCTGCTCACACTCGCCGCCGGTTATCAGCTTGAAAACCTTCGCCAGCATCTGGAACACACACAGCCATGACCCTGTCTGCTTCCACACGCCGCTGTATTCTCGTGATTGATGATGACCCAAGCGTGCTGGGTATCATGGATGAAAAACTCTCTGATAACGGCTACACGGTTCTGCTTGCCCAATCAGGGGTAGCAGCGCTTGAAGTGGTCTCGCATACAGCACCAGACCTGATTCTGGTCGATGCCCTGATGCCGGGCATGACCGGCTGGGAAGTATGCAAAAAACTGCGCCAGAGAAGACAGAACGCAACGACACCGATCATTTTCATGACCGGACTGACAGAAACCGAGCATGTATTACGTGCGTTCGAAGCCGGTGCGGTGGACTACGTGAACAAGCCATTACGGCTGGAGGAAGTGCTGGCACGGGTGAATGTTCACCTTGAGGCCTCGGCGCGTATCCGCGCGACCCATGGGGCGCTGGATGATGTCGGGCGGTATTTTCTAGCGCTCAACCGCAGGGGCGATATCGTATGGACAACACCCCATGCGGCCCGCCTGCTGGAGAACATTCCCCCCTCCCTGCTGGCGGAACTATCCATTCCCACGCCGTTGCCTGCACCGGGAAGTGTACTGTTGCGCCATAGGGAAGAGGATCATGAACTAAGCCTGATTTTTGTCGGTGCTACAGGCAACGGTATGGGGGAAGATGAGCGGCTGCTGCGCATTACCACACAGGCCCACCAGCCCGAGCGGGTATTGCAGGACAGACTGGGCCTGAGCGCGCGTGAGGCCGAAGTGCTTTTATGGATCTCACGCGGCAAAACAAGCCGCGACATTGCGGATATTCTGTCTGTCAGCCCCCGCACGGTCGATAAACATATGGAGCAAATCTACAATAAAACTGGCATGAGCACACGGGCCGCCGCAGCATCCACCGCCTCGCGCCTGTTGCAGGAAGGACAGGGCAGGCCGTAAGCACCCGGCCAGCCTATAATGGAGAGAGGCCGCATCAAGCGGCGGCCTCTCTGCGCGCGGTCGTCTTATTTTGCGTCAGAAAGACGGGGCTGCTCGTCTGAAGGCACAGTAATATTCGGGCAGAGTTTTTGCTGCTCAAGGGCCTGGACTTCTGACAGCCTTTTTTCAAGGTCTTCGAGTTTCATGTCATCCCACTCATTGACCCCACCATGCCCCGAGGGGGTAAGGGTCATGCCGTTCATGATTCCGAAGCCCGGGAACGGGTCAAAACTGACGCTGAACGCCGAGCCTTTTTCAGCCGCTGTCGTATCATGATTCTGGCGCGCGCTGATCTTATCGCTCAGCCTGACATCTTCCACCACAAGATGTCGGCAGTCCATGCTCTGCAAAGATGGCGCGGCATGGGCCGTCACCATACCAAGGGGACAGGACATGAAAAGAGCCCCGTACAGAAAAGATCGTTTCAAGGTCTGCACTCCGATAAAGCCGGGATAATCGTGCACAACCCGGCCGGAAATTGGAACAAGCGGTCTCAGACCGGATCAGTACTGCAACTGCATACCCAGCAGAAACGCATTCGATGCCTGACTGCCTGCCGGGCTGTAGCGAACATAATCGAACGTGAAGCGCAGGTTATGTCCGTCCATCACGTAGTTGGCCCCTGCATCGAACTGTGTGGTTTTCGGATGCCCCGGCCCATACATATCTTTTTTGTAAATGAACTCCTGATACCGTACCAGCGGCTGCACGCGGCCCCAGCCCAGCCGGTAAGGAATAAGATACGCCGTGCTGAGCAGAAAAGCCGTACCGTTATTGATACCGCCAACATTCCCGTAATCTGGGTCGCGCTGGCCATAACCGGCTGCAATATCTTTCACGCCATCGGTGTAGTACTGATAATACGCACCCTCAAGGGTATAAACGCCGTAACGGGCGTCCTTGCCTATCTTTTTCTCAAACAGGCCATCCACGTTCCAGGCTTTGTAATCACCTTTCTGTTGGGCAGAGCCTACGCCATCCACCTCATACTGCCCGGCCAGACCAATGGCCAGAATATCGGCTTTTCCGTAATAGGTGCTGGCGGTGTAATAGGCTGGAGAGGGTTCGGGATCGAGAAAGTTATATTCAAGCCGGCCAGCAAACAGCGGATGCTCGCCGTAGTTCGATCCACCGGGCACCCAGTTATGGCCACGGTAAATACCCGCCGTATAGCGGAAGCGATCATTCAGCACCTTGCCCCAGATGGTTACACCGTCATCACGGCCAGACCATGCACCGGGATATTGCGAAACCAGCGGAAAGGCATAGGTGCTGAGAAAATACGGTCCATCAAGGTTTGAACGGTCACTCGGGGTCAGCATCCGCCCGAACCAGACATTGAACGCCTTCATGGGTTCAACCTGCAAGATGCCGTCGAGCACGTTCCAGTTACCATCGCGCAGGCGTTCGAGGTTCAGCGTTGTTTTGACATAGCGATGAAACTGCGCGCCCATGTAAACACGAAAGTCAGCCGCACTGGCCGCGCTGGAATTATCCTTGGTTGCGGGGTCACGGGTCAAGTACTGGCCACGCACACCCACACCGAGCGTAAAAGACTTGTCCTTGCCGAAATTGACCGTAACACCGGCCTGCGCCGGACGGGGCTGGGACAGGCCAAAGGCCGCACAGGCGGACAATATGCCGCCACACCACATCATTTTCTTCCTGCGGCTCATAGGAAGCCGCGACACGCGCGCAATCATGAACATCTCCTTGTGGCCGCACTTACCCGCTGGCGACACGGAAATATTACGATATGATATCGTTTAGACGGGATGCGCGAAATTACTTAGCGTTACGCATAGCCCTGTCGCTTTTAACGAAAACCGGGCCTTGCGCGCAGGCGGCGCAGTATTTCTTCATGGAAAAGCTGGGCGGGAGTCGAAAGCCGGGTAAAATCGCCGGTAATGAGATACACAAAATAACTTGGCCGCAGCGAACCCGGCAGCAGAGGCCAGAGCCGCTCACCCAGTGGTTCGGCCACGATGGTTGGTAAAAACCCTATACCCAAACCCAGACGGATCAGACGCATGGCTTCACTCAGGTCATCCGCCTGTGCCACGGTGTTTTTGCCCAAATCGTAATGCAGCCTGAACCGCCCGACATCCGCAGGTTCATCCGCAGCCGCCAGAATGAAACGCTGCCCGGCCAGTGTCGCGGGATTTCTGATCGAATGTCCGAAAAGCGGATGCGCACGCCCGCAATAAAGCTGCTGGCTTTCACGCAGCATGGGTTCGTAACGCAGCGTGGGCACGGACTCGCTCTCATACGTTACCCCCACATCTGCCTCGCCCGACTGCACCGCATCCAGCACGTTACGCCATGTGCGGATTTCCACCCTGACCGTTACATCAGGATGGCGGGCTGAGAATGAAGTCAGGGCATCATCAAGGTCCTGACAGAGAATATCCGAAATCATGCTCAGCCGCAGCGTACCTTCGATCCGCCTTGCGGCCTCACGGGCTACATGCGGCACCATCCGCACCGCCTCCGCCGCCTCGGTAATCTGTTCAAAAACCGCCTTGCCCGCCGGTGTCAGCGCAATACCCTGTGGTGTGCGGCGGCATAGCTGCACCCCCACCTGCTCTTCCAACCGCCTGAGCGACAGGCTTAGGCCCGGCTGGTGCATACCCAGCGAGCGGGCCGCAGCACTAATACTGCCGCAGCGGGCGATTTCATAAAACTGGCGAAACAGGTTCCAGTCAGCCCGCGTGATAAAGCGCCTTTCATCCTGCGACAAAGGCTGGTCCGTGCGCGCCGTCATGCTGGGTTCTCCCGTTCGTCTGACCCTGTTTTGATATACTACAATCTTATACCCCTTATCATTTTTTTAGGCGTTCCGCGTATGGCTTGGCCTACACTACCCTGAAGGCACGGCGCATAACCGCCCCCGCACCACACGGTCTCTATTTTTTTCAGGGTTACAGAGCATGGCACTTCAGGTTCCCGCGACAGGGTATGATTTTCCCTTTACCGGCGATTTCCACCCCTCGGAAACCGCTCTGGTCATTATCGACATGCAGGTTGATTTCTGCGCGCCGGGCGGGTGGGTCGCCAGCCTGACACCCGCGCTTGACCTCATGCGCGCGCCTATAGAACCGATCAAACGCGTTCTGGGTGCCGTCAGAGCCGCAGGCATGAAAGTGATCTACACCCGCGAGGGCCACCGCCCCGATGGCTCCGACCTGACCGCCGTCAAGCAGTTCCGCACCCGCCTTGCCTATGATGGCGCGGGTGTTGGCGAATATACTGCCCTCGGCCGCGTGCTGACACGCGGCGAGCCGGGGCATGAAATTATTCCCGAACTCGCCCCCGAACCGGGCGATATCATGATCGACAAGGTCGGCAGCGGCTGTTTTTACGGCACGGAAATGGAGCATATCCTGCGCGCCAACGGCATCCGCCATCTTGTTTTTACCGGCGTCACCACGGAATGCTGTGTCCATACCTCCATGCGTGAGGCGGCTGACCGGGGGTTTGACAACCTCCTGCTCGAAGATGCGACCGCCGCCGTTACGCTGGAACTCAAGGAGGCGGCTGTCAGCATTATCCGTGACCCCTCGACCCTGTTCGGCACGGTTGGCAAATCGGACGATCTGATCGCCGTACTGGAAACCCTCGGACAGAAGCAGCACCCCGGACACACAGCGTCCTGAGCGGCAAACCAAGCGGAGACCCCTGCCATGACAAAGCGTTTTTCGTGGAAAACAATTCTGGCCGCCTGCTCCTTCGGTCTGGCATGCCTTGCGGGCAGCGCGCAGGCCGAGCCCTTACGCATTGGCTATAGCGACTGGCCGGGCAGCGTGGCCTGGCAGATCGCCATCGATAAGCACTGGTTTGCTGAAAAACAGCTCGATGTCGTATTCGACTGGTTCGATTACGGTGCCATGCTGGATGCCTACGCAACGGGCAAGCTCGACGCCATCAGCGCCACCAATGGTGATGTACTGAGCACCGGAGCCAACGGGCATAAAAGCATTACGATCATGCTGAACGACTATTCGGACGGCAATGACATGATCGTTGCCACACAGGACATTAAAACCGTGGGCGACCTGAAAGGTCATAAGGTGGCGGTGGAAACCGGGCTGGTCGATCATCTGCTGCTGCTCACAGCCCTGCAACGCAGCGGCCTGTCGGAAAGCGACATCACTATCGTTCATACCCCCACCAATGAAACGCCGCAGGTTCTGGCCTCGGGCAGTGTATCGGCTATCGGGGTATGGCAGCCCAATGCGGGACAGGCGCTGCATGAGGTTTCGGGCTCTCACCCGCTCTTTACCTCACATGATGCGCCGGGGCTGATTTACGACACGCTCTCGGTCGATCCGCTCAGCCTGAAAACCCACGAAAAGGAGTGGCGCGAGGTTGTCCAGATCTGGGACCGGGTGGTGGCCTATATCAAAGACCCCGCAACCCAGGCCGATGCCATCGATATCATGGCCCGACGCGTGGGCATTGCGCCCAAAACATACAAGCGGTTTCTGGATGGCACACACCTGCTCAGCCTGTCTGACAGCCGCCCGATCTTTGAACGCGGTCCGGGGCTGAACTCCCTTTACGGATCGGATGAAAACGCTGACCGCTTCAATGTAAAATACAACGTCTACAAAACGCCCCAGAACGTGGACAGCACCATCAAACCACTGTTCTGATCCCCCCTTGCGCGGGTGCCGCACCTTACGCACCCGCGCACCTGACGGCATGGCCCAGACTGACCTACCGGGCGCGCTGCGGCCCTGCCCCAATGGCAAAGCTGCCGCCATCCGGCATACCGCTATGGTTCCACTGCCTGTATGGCAGCCATTCACGCGCCCTGTCCGCACGGGCAAACCCACACAGGCAAGCGATGTGGGCCGCCGATGATTATGATAATTCAATGAATTCCAGCCACCGGAACATTCCGCATGGCTGGATGGCTTTGTCCATGGCAGGCCTTGCGGTTATGGTGCCGACCTGACGCCGCAACCCTCTCTGCCCTGTTCCTGAGTGAATTATCCTGATTTTCCCTAACGCACGCCCTTTTTCCTCACTCTGTGAGCCAGACAGATTCATGACGCCACGCCCCCCTGTCGGGGCGTGGTTCCTCCTGCTTGCCCTGTCAGCCCCCGCATTATGGGCGGGGCTGTCCGGCACACCTGCACGGGCTGAACAGCCTGAAACACAGGTGGAACTCGATCAGCGGCGGCTAGCCCATTCCGCCCCCGTCATTGAGCAGATCGGCCCTATAACCATGCCCGATGCGGGACGCACCGATGCCAATGCCGATGCGAGCCCTCCGCTCCCCACCGCGACAGAAGCCCCAGATGAGATGGACGATCACCTGTTGGGCGGGCTGTGGGGAGCGCGGCACTGGATGGCGCATCAAGGCATTACGCTCGATGTGCAGGAAGTGGACGAATTATGGGCCAACGTCACAGGTGGCAGCGCCTCGGCGGGGGATGGCGGCAAGGGCTCAGGCACTGGCCCGTATTATGATGGCGTTACGCTGGTGACACTGGGCCTTGATCTGGAAAAAGTCATGGGCCTGCGCGGGGGCCTGTTCAATATCAGCGCCCTGCAAACCCATGGCCGGTCGATCTCGCAGGATCATCTTGCCCTGTTCAACCCGGTCTCGGGCTATGAGGCCGACCGCTCCACCCGCCTGTTTGAACTGTGGTACCAGCAATCTTTTCTGGACAACACGCTGGATATCAAGATCGGGCAGCAGGATCTGGATACGGAATTCCTGATTTCCAACTACGGCGCGCTGTATCTGAACGCCAATATGGGCTGGCCGGTAGCCCCCTCCAACAACCTGTATAGTGGTGGCCCGTCATGGCCGCTGAGCGCGCCCGCCATCCGCGTGCGCTATCGCCCCAATGACAGCCTGAGCATTCTGGTTGCCGCGGCGGATGATAACCCCGCCGGGGTGCGCTATAATGCCTTTACTGTCCAGCATGGCGGCAACACGGCGGACCCCACCAACCAGACAGCCATGGATGGCAGCGGCACGCTGTTCAACATGAACACCGGCGCGTTGCTGATGGCCGAAATCCAGTATGCCATTAATCCGGGGCCGGGCCATGTGGGGCTGCCGGGCATTTACAAACTGGGTGGCTATTACGATACAGCTGATTTTCCCGACTACCGCTACAATACCAGCGGCATTCCGCTGGGCAGCGCGCAGGATACAACCGCCTCTCCCCGCATGGTGGCGGGTAACTGGCTGATTTACGCCGTTATAGACCAGATGCTCTGGCGCCCGGCCCCCGATTCCGCCCGCTCCATCGGCGCTTTCACCCGCGTGACAGGCAGCGGCCCGTCCATCAGCACCCAGATCAGCTTTGCGGTGGATATGGGCATCAACTTCAACGCCCCCTTCCGCTCACGCCTGAATGACACGCTGGGGCTTGGCTGGGGGCTTGGACAGGCCTCATCCGGTTTACGCCAGTACGACCGCACGGCCCGCCTGCCCGTACAGAACACCGAAACCTATATAGAGCTGACCTATCAGGCCCAGATTCTACCCTGGTGCACCCTCCAGCCCGATTTCCAGTACATCTTCAACCCCTCCGGCGGGGTGCTGGACTGGACACACGAGCATACGGTGCAGAACGAGGCCATTTTTGGCCTGCGCTCCTCCGTTACCTTCTGAAAACAGCCTGCATGGCCCAGCCCTGCATTCTTTCCCGGTGCGCCCCCCTTGCCTTTTGAGCGCTTTCCCGTCCAATGGAGTGATCTTCTTTCATTTTCTAGCCGTTCCGCATGGATTCACGCGCGCATATCCCCCCCCTCGCGGCCCTGAACGCCTTTGTTGCTTTCGCCCGCACCGGGGGTATCAGACGGGCGGCGGCGGCCCTGCGCATGGACCATGCCGCCATCAGCCGCCATATCCGCGACCTTGAGCAGCGACTGGGCACCCCCCTGCGCGACCGCGAAACCGGCGCGCTGACACAGGCCGGGCAGAGCTACCACGACCGCATAGCCCCCCTGCTGGACGAACTGGCCAATGCCACGGCCGAGCTACGTAACCAGCCCCGTTCCCTGACCGTGACCTGCGCGCACGGCTTTGCCTATCACTGGCTGCTGCCCAGACTGGGCGCGTTCCGCCGGGCTTATCCCGGCACGGATGTGCTGCTGCGCGCGGTAGATGCCAACACGACCTTTCATGTCAGCGGTGTCAGCCCGCACAGCCACGCGCAGATCGGCTACCGACAGGACAACACCATCAGCACGGACACGCGCGACCTGCGGAGCGTGCTGATTGCCCGGCCCGCCGTTTTTCCCGTTATCTCGCCCGCCGGGCTGAGCGCAATGGGTGGGCAGCCACGCACCACCGCCGACCTGCTGCACGCCCCCCTACTGCTGGAGGAAGATGACAGCGAATGGCGCCTGTGGTTTGCCGCCCAGAACGTGCGACCCGGCGCGCTGAACGCCGCCGGGCGGCTCTGGCAGGCGCATGTCACGCTCGCAGCCGCCCGCGCGGGTGAAGGCATTGCCCTGAGCAACGCCTTCCTGCTGGGAGATGACCTCGAATCCGGGCGGCTGGTGCGTGTGCAGCCCAGCCAGACCCCTCTGATCGACACCACGCTGGGCGCTTATATGCTGCGGGCGCCCGCTCAGGCATGGGACAAACCGGCCCTGAGCGCGTTCCGGGCATGGCTGCTGGAAGAAGCCGCCAGACAGGAAGGCACCACCCCGCCTGAACGGTGATTAAAAGTCACCACCTGACGACAGAAAAATCTCCTCCCGCCCTGATGAAAAATTGCTTAACGAAACAAACCGAAACGAACACGCACGCCCCCCAGCGGCATGCCCCGTGTTCCGCCATTAGCCGGAGCGAATGACCATGCTGAACACCACACCACCCGCCGCAACCAATGCCGCCCTGCTCGTGCGCCGTCAGGCCGCCGTGCCGCGTGGCGTATCCGTGGCCACTCCGGTTTTTGCCGACCGGGCTGAAAATGCCGAACTGTGGGATGTCGAAGGCCGCCGTTACATTGATTTCGCCGGGGGTATTGCGGTGCTCAATGTCGGGCACCGTCACCCCAAGGTAGTTGAGGCCGTGCAGAAGCAGCTTGAGCACTTCACCCACACCGCGTTTCAGGTCTGTGCCTACGAGCCCTATATCGAACTGGCTGAAAAGCTGAACGCCCGCGCGCCGTTCACCGGCCCTGCCAAGACGATTTTCTTCACCACCGGTGGCGAAGCCACGGAAAACGCGGTCAAGATCGCCCGCGCCGCCACGGGCCGTACGGGTGTTATCGCTTTCTGCGGCGGTTTCCATGGCCGCACGCTGCTGGCCACGGCCATGACCGGCAAGGTGCAGCCCTACAAGGCCCCCTTCGGCACCCTGCCGGGTGAAATCTATCACGTGCCCTTCCCTGATGGTGACGTCACGGTAGAAGACAGCCTGAAGATGCTGGGCTTCCTCTTTGCCTCCGATATCGGCCCTGACAACGTGGCCGCCATCATCATCGAGCCCGTACAGGGTGAAGGTGGTTTCCGCATTGCGCCGCCAGCCCTGCTGCGCCACCTGCGCGCCCTGTGCGACCAGCACGGCATCAAGCTGATTGCTGATGAAGTGCAGTCCGGGTTTGCGCGTACCGGCAAGCTGTTCGGCATCGAACATTCCGGCATTGAGCCTGACCTGATCTGCGTCGCCAAGTCTCTGGCGGGGGGCATGCCGCTCTCGGGCGTTATCGGCCGGGCTGATCTGATGGACTCCGTGCCCCCCGGCGGGCTGGGCGGCACCTATGCCGGTGCACCGCTGGCCTGCGCCGCTGCTCTGGCCGTGCTGGACGTGATCGATGAGGAAAAGCTGATCGACCGCGCCAACGCCATGGGCGAGCGCCTCAAGGCGCGTATCGCGGGCTGGCATAAGCGCACCGACCTGCTGCCGATCAGCCAGCCGCGCGGGCTGGGTGCTATGGTCGCCTTTGACGTGCTGGAACGCCATGCGGGCGAAGAGCGCCGCGCAGGCTTTGCCGCCAAGCTGTGCGCCATGGCCTGTGAAAAAGGTCTGATCGTTCTGGCCTGTGGCGTGCAGGGGGCCACGGTCCGTATCCTGACGCCGCTCACCGCCTCCGATGCGCTGGTGGACGAAGGTCTGGACATTCTGGAACAGGCCCTGCTGGACGCCGCCAAGGCCTGAGCCTGACGAAGCGGAAAGGTTCTGGCCTTGCCCAAAGGCCAGAACACCCCGCACGCCAAACCACGGCATGAAAAAGCCCGCCACTCCTGCATGGGGTGGCGGGCTTTTTCTTATGCGAGCCGTAACCCGCTATCAGACAGGTAAGGCTTACTTGTCCTTGCTGGAAAAAACGCTGCCAATATCCTTGCCGACACTCTCTCCGGCATTACCGATTTTCTTGCCGGTTTTGTCACCCCACTTGCCCACATCATGTGCGGCGCCGGTCGTGGCGTTTTCGGTCTTGTTCCAGGCTTTCTTGCTGCCGGATTTGGTTTTGTCCCAAGCGGTCTCGCTACCGTCACGGGTCTTGTCCCATGCCTTCTCGCTGCCAGACTTTGTCTTGTCCCACGCCGTTTCCGAACCGGATTTGGTTTTATCCCACGCCTTTTCGGTACCGGATTTGGTTTTGTCCCATGCCTGTTCGGTGCCCGTCTTGGTGGAATCCCAAGCCTTGCCAACAGCATCTTCGGCATGAGCCGGAGCAGGCGGCAGGCTGAGCGCGAACACGGCGGCTCCCATCATGGTCAGGGCGGCGGCATTAAACATATGTTTGGACATAGGCCCGTTTTCTCCTGGCTATGTTTGGTTGCCACAAGCATGTCGTCCATTTGTGGCAAATATGAGCCCCGTATTTTCAGGCTGTTTTTCAGACCTGCTACCGGGGCATGGCATCCAACGCCGCCTGCAGCGTATAGGCTGCAGCCAATTTGTCCACCATTTCGGCCCGCCGCGCACGCGACATGTCGGCCTCGTTGATAAGCATGCGGTTGACCGCAGCAGAGGAAAGGCGCTCATCCCACAGGCAGGCGGGCAGGCCCGTCTGCTCGGACAGCGCCAGTGTCCAGTCACGGCTGGCCTGTGCAGCAGGACCAAACCCGCCATCGAGGGAAAGCGGCATGCCCACCACCATGCCGCCTATGCCGTGTTCACGCGCCAGTTCCCTCACAAGGGTCGCCATCTGCCCCAGCTTGCCCCGTTTGACGGTTTTCAGAGGGCTGGCCACCATGCGCAGCACATCGGACAGGGCAAGCCCGACCTGACGGCTGCCGGGGTCAATACCCAGCAGGCGGGACTGAGGGGGCAATGTCGCGGCCAGATCGGCCAGGCTGAGCAGAGTCATGGCCCCATGGTATGTTGCACCGCGCCCGATTATGCTAGGGGCTTTCGCACCATCTGTCTGAACAATTGAGGGGTCCGCTTTCATGTCGCTCGACCTTGCGACCACCCGACGCATAGCCAAACTGGCCCGTATCGGCCTTGAAGACGCTGAGCTTGAAGCCACCACGCAAAAGCTCAACAGTATTCTGGGCTGGATCGATCAACTTGCCGAAGTGAACGTGGATGGCGTGCCCCCCATGGTCGGCACGGAAACCGAAACCCTGCGCCAGCGCGAAGATGTGGTGAATGACGGCAACTGCCGCGACGCCCTGCTGGCCTGCGCCCCCGAAACGGCCGGGCCTTTTTACACCGTACCCAAGGTTGTCGAATAATGCTAACCGGACTGACCCTGACCGAAGCCCGCGCGGGCCTTGCCGCCCGCACTTTCAGCGCGCGTGAACTGGCCAAGGCGCATCTGGACGCCATCGCCCGCCTTAACCCCGCGCTGAACGCCTATATTACCGTCCTGCCCGAAGAGACCGTTCTGGCACAGGCCGATGCCGCCGATGCCCGCTACGCCGCAGGCACGGCCGGGCTGATGGATGGCCTGCCCATCGGTATCAAGGACCTGTTCTGCACAAAGGACATCCGCACGACAGCCGCCAGTGCGATTCTGGCCGACTTCGTGCCGCCCTATGAAAGCACGGTTACGGCGCGGCTGCTCAAGGAAGGCGCGGTTTTTCTGGGCAAGACCAATCTGGACGAATTCGCCATGGGTTCGGCCAACACGTCATCCGCTTTCGGGGCGACCACCAGCCCGTGGCGCCGCACGGGCGAACCCGATGTCGCCCTTGTGCCCGGTGGTTCTTCAGGCGGGTCCTCCGCCGCTGTGGCCGCTGGTCTGGCTCTGGCTGCAACCGGCACGGACACGGGTGGCTCCATCCGCCAGCCTGCCGCGTATTGCGGCATTGTCGGGCTGAAACCCACCTATGGCCGGTGCAGCCGCTGGGGCGTGATCGCCTATGCCAGCTCGCTCGATCAGGCAGGCCCCATGACCCGCAGCGTGGCCGATGCCGGGCTGATGCTCGAAGCCATGGCCGGGTTTGATGAGCGCGACAGCACCTCCTCCTCCCGCCCGGTTCCGGCTTTCCACAAGGCCGTGGGCAAGAGCGTGAAGGGCCTGCGGGTGGGTATCCCCACCGAATACCGCGCCCCCGGCCTGCCCGAAGACGTGCTGGCCATGTGGGAGCAGGGCATTGCCTGGCTGCGTGAGGCCGGATGCGAGGTGGTGGATGTCTCCCTCCCCCACACCCGCTACGGGCTGACCAGCTATTACATTATCGCTCCGGCGGAATGCTCTTCCAACCTTGCACGGTATGATGGCATCCGCTTTGGCAAGCGGGTGGACGGCGCCTCGCTCGACGCGGTGTACGAGGCCTCGCGCGCCGCAGGCTTCGGCCCAGAAGTCCGCAGCCGTATCCTGATGGGCACCTATGTGCTGTCCGCTGGCTATTACGATGCCTATTACCTCAAGGCCCAGAAGGTTCGCACACTCATCCGCCGTGATTTTGAGCAGGCGTTTGAAAACGTGGATGTACTCCTGACCCCCACGGCCCCCTCAGCCGCTTTTGCTCAGGGAGAAAACCAGAACGACCCCGTGCAGATGTATCTCAACGACATCTTTACCGTGCCCGCCAGCCTTGCCGGTATCCCCGGCCTGTCGGTGCCGGTGGGGCTGAACGGTTCTGGCCTGCCGCTCGGGTTGCAGGTGCTGGGCCGCCATTTTGATGAAGAAACCGTGCTGTCGGTTGGCGGCGCGCTGGAAGCAGCGGCGGGTTTTGCACACCGGCCCACCCTGCATGCGGGAGCAGGCGCATGAGCTACGTGATCGAAGGCCAGACCGGCCAGTGGGAAATTGTGGTGGGGCTTGAGGTTCATGCTCAGGTCGTCAGCCACTCCAAGCTGTTCTCCGGTGCGTCCACCACCTTTGGTGGCGACCCCAACACGCAGGTCAGTCTGGTGGATGCCGCCTTCCCCGGCATGCTGCCCGTCATCAACCACGCCTGCGTGGCACAGGCCATCCGCACCGGGCTGGGGCTGAACGCGCAGATCAACCTGACCAGCCGTTTCGACCGTAAGAACTATTTTTACGCCGATCTGCCGCAGGGCTACCAGATCAGCCAGTTCGAGCACCCGATTGTGGGAACGGGCACCATCACCATCGAACTGGCGAATGGGGAAACCCGCTCCATCGGCATCACGCGCCTGCATCTGGAGCAGGATGCGGGCAAGCTGCTGCACGATCAGGACCCCACAAAATCTTTCGTGGACCTGAACCGCGCAGGTGTCGCGCTGATGGAAATCGTCAGTGAGCCCGATATCCGCGCTCCGGAAGAGGCAGGGGCCTATCTGCGCAAGCTGCGCCAGATCCTGCGCTATCTGGGCACCTGCGATGGCAACATGGAGGAAGGCTCCATGCGTGCGGATGTGAACGTGTCTGTCCGCAAGGCGGGTGAGCCTTTCCGCACCCGCTGCGAGATCAAGAACGTCAACTCCATCCGCTTTGTCATGCAGGCGATTGAGGCCGAAGCGGCACGTCAGGTCGAAATCTGGGAAAACGGCGGCACGGTGGATCAGGAAACCCGCCTGTTCGACCACACAAAGGGCGAAACCCGCACCATGCGCTCGAAAGAAGACGCGCATGACTACCGCTACTTCCCCGACCCTGACCTGCTGCCGCTGGTGCTTGAACAGTCCTGGGTGGACAGCCTGCACGCCGCCCTGCCCGAACTGCCCGATGCCAAGCGCGCGCGCTTCCAGCAGGAATACGGCATTACCTTCTATGATGCCGGGGTGCTGGTCGCAGAGCAGGCTGTGGCGGATTACTACGAAACCGTAGCCCGTGGGCGCGATGGCAAGCTGGCGGTAAGCTGGGTTACGGGCGACCTGTTCGCAGCCCTCAACCGCACTTCCACCACGATCGAGACCAGCCCTGTCAGCGCTTCCAGCCTTGGCAAGATGCTGGACCTGATCGCGGATAGCACCATCAATGGCAAGATCGCCAAGGAAGTGTTTGAAGACATGGTGGAAACCGGCGAAGACCCGGAAGCCATCGTGGAACGCAAGGGCCTGCGGCAGGTAACCGATACCGGCGCGATTGACGCAGCCATTACGGCAGTGCTGGACAAGCACGCCGACAAGCTGGCGGAATACCGCTCCGGCAAGGACAAGCTGTTCGGCTTCTTTGTGGGACAGGTCATGAAGGAAACCAAGGGCAAGGGTAACCCGGCTCTGGTGAACGAGGCTCTTCAGGCCCGCCTCAACGGCTGAAAACACCCCTGTGCGGGGCGGAATACCCCGCCCCGCACAGGGCCATAAACCTGACAAAACCCCCTGTTTGCAAAAAATAAATGTCAACTTGCATAAGAGGGTTTGACGAATCCCATTTGCCCCCCTAAAAGCAGCAGTGCAAACGTCGTGTATGTGTGCACTCTTCGGCGGAGGGGTGGCCGAGTGGCTGAAGGCGGCGGTTTGCTAAACCGTTGTACGGTGTCAAGCCGTACCGTGGGTTCGAATCCCATCCCCTCCGCCAATTTTTAAATATTCCCATCCAATAAAAACAAACCGACCTCGCCTATTTCTTCAGGCAGGCATGAGCGATCGCGCGCGTGATAAGCAGATCATAAGCAGCGGCGAGGTCTCGCCCCTGCACCGCGCTTGTTCGACATGGCCAGAGACTGGAGCAAGATCGGCGCATCGCTTCTTGCAGAGTGGCCGGGCTGTAACCGGGATAGAGCAACCATGGGCCATTGACCCATCCGATAAACAGATGATCATATCGGGTGACAGATTTTCACTCTTACCCATATTTCAGCTAGAGAGTGCTGCCTTATGGCAGCGATATATCACGATGCAAAACCACCGCATACAATTGACCGGAACACGCCATGAGCTGAAACTATCAGCTTTAGCCCTTTTTATTGCTGCTTTTTTCCCATTCTGGGCCAACGCTCAAACCACAACACCTGAGCAGATGACTCTGGGTTTTTATAAAAAATACATGGTCGAATGTAGCAAAAATACCGAATCTCTCCCTAGATCAGTCAATAATAATTATTTCTGCGGCATGAATATCAAGAAATACATCACAAAATCATTATATGAAAAAATTATGCGTTCGTATCATGCACAACCGGTTGGAGATATGCTGCCGGATTCAGATCCGAATTATTTAGGGGATTCAGATTATTTTACGCATACTCAGGATTTTGCTGCTGAGTGGGCCTCCCTGATATCAGTCAAAACAATCAAGGAAGACAAAGACAAAGCCGTTGTTCGGGTTTTTATGGCGTCTTCTGGTCAGGTAAGTGATGCACAGGCAATATGCGTCAGGCTACAGCACACCAAAAGTGGCTGGAAGATTTATCTGGTTGACTTGGCCCTGTATAATCCCCTCCCTGACTGCAAAGAGCAATAAACACCCTTTACAGACTGGAAAGAAAACCGGGGCGGATGGAAATTCCCACCCACCCCCAGATACAGTTAGAGTTCCCCAGTCAGGAACTGGGCACGGCCAAGGCCGAAGCTCCAGTGCTCATCGGCATTCTGGATGATGGACACCATCAGATCAGCCGGTGCCAGACCGCAGGCCTGTTCGAGCTTTTCAGCCAGCAGACGATAGAATGCCGCAATCTGTTCCTTCGAACGCGGGCGGGATACAACCTGCAACAACACCACCTTGTTGGTGCGTGGGATGTCGAGCCCCGTATCCTCGATAATCATGTGCGAAGCATCATGTTCGGAAACAAGCTGGTAGCGGTCGCGCTCGGGCACGCCAAATGCTTCGAGCATGGCGGCGTGCGCGGTGTCCAGAAGTGTTTTGGTTTCAGCCGGGGTACGGCTACCCTTGATAATATGAAAATGCAGCAAAGGCATAAGAGTTTTCCCTTTTCTGTCAGACGTGGGTAAGACAATACCCCAATCAGGCGACAGCGCTGATCAGGTTACGGACTGTAGCCACCATGTCGCGCAGTTCCTGCGCGGTGGAAATGAACGGAGGCCCGAAGGAGATCGTGTCCGCCGTGCACCGCAGGAGCTGGCCCTGCTGCAACCCGGCTTCGAAAATCGCCAGCCCCCGTGCGCCCGGCTTACCTTCCGCCGGTTTGAGGTCGATTGCCGCTGTCAGCCCGATATTGCGGATATCCGCCACAACGGGCAGGTCGGACAGAGTATGAATGCTTTCTTCCAGCACGGGTTCCAGTGCTCGCACCTGCGCGAACAGATCTTCGCGCTCCATGACATCCAGCACCACATTGCCAACAGCCGCCGCCAGCGGATGACCCGAATAGGTGTAACCGTGGCAGAACTCTATGGCATTTTCTGGCCCGGTCATGAACGTATTGTAGATTGCATCGCTGACAATCACGCCACCCATGGGCACGATGCCGTTGGTCACTGCCTTGGCAAAGCAGATCATATCGGGGGTAACACCAAAGCGCTGCGCACCAAACGCGGCACCCATACGGCCAAAACCCGTAATGACTTCATCAAAAATCAGCAGAATGCCATGCCGCGTGCAAATTTCGCGCAGGCGCTGCAGATAGCCCACGGGCGGCACCAGCACGCCTGTTGACCCCTGTACGGGCTCGACAATAACCGCAGCGATGGTCGAAGCGTCATGCAGCGCTACCAGGCGCTCCAGATCATCCGCCATTTCGGCACCCCATGTGGGCTGCCCGCGTGAAAACGCAACCTTCTCCGGCACGTAGGGGTGACGCAGGTGATCGACACCGGGCATCATACCCGCCGCGAACATTTTACGGTTGGAGACAATCCCGCCCACGGACATGCCGCCAAACCCGACACCATGGTAGCCGCGCTCACGCCCGATCATGCGGAAGCGATTACCCTCATTACGGATACGGTGATAGCCCAGCGCCACTTTGAGCGCGGTATCCACCGCCTCGGAACCGGAGTTGGCAAAAAACACATGGTTCATGCCATCGGGCGCCATGGTCGCAATCCGCTGGGCCAGTTGCAGCGCACCGGGATGTGTAAGCTGGAAGCTAGGCGCGAAATCGAGGGTTTCTACCTGCGTTTTCACCGCTTCTGCAATCAGCGGGTGGGCATGCCCAAGCGGAGTACACCACAGGCCGGACAGCGTATCAAATAGCCTGTTGCCTTCAATGTTTTTGTAATAAGCGCCCTGCGCCTCCACCACCGTGCGTGGCGCAGGATTGGCGCTCAAGCGGCGATTGGCGGTAAAGGGCTGCCAGTACGTGCCCTCACGGGCGGTGGCCATGGGGTCGAAATTGCCTGTAGCGTGCGACATGGTGAAAAATCCTGCCTATGTGGCCGTCCGGTCCGGGAGCGGTTTATAACCAACCGTAACAATTTGTATGCGGGTGGTATATGTACAGACACCCCCAAGTCAGGCGCATCTGTACATAACAGGCAGACACCCATAAAACGGATAAAAATCCGCTGGTTTACCGGACCGTATAATCGGCCACAGATGCTGCCCCGGTAACGGTGTTTTTCAGGCAGAACCCAAAAAGAGTGACACAGAAAGGCAGAACGGCAAGCCCGGTGCTGACGAGTGCTGAAAGGCCGGTAATAATAACGAAATTGACCAGAATGATGTACAGAACCGCCACCAGCACCACAGAGGCCATAACTGGCAGCCACATCGTTTTGATAGCCTGCCCACGCGCCAGATCCGGTCTGGACTGAAAAAACCTGACAACAGCGAGCGATGTCAGGATCATCAGCAGAATAATACCCACTGTTGAAATACCCGCCATGGACCCGAAAACACTGATAAGCGGATCAGCGCCAGACCATGCGGCCAACCCCACCAGCACAACAGCCATACCCGTCTGCGACAGCGAGGCGGCATGGGGCGAGGCATGCTGGTCATGCGTACGGGCCAGAAAATCCGGCAGAATGGCCTCACGCCCCAGCACCAGAAAATAGCGGGCAATAATGTTGTGGAATGACAGAAGGCAGGCAAACAGGCTGGTAAGCAACAGCACCTGCATGATTTCACGCACGGTTCCGCCCGCATAACGCCCGGCGGTTTCCAGCACCATGTTACCGCCATTGTCCAGATATGTGTGAGCTATGGCCGTAACGGAGCCCGCCCCCCAGGCCTCGATTACGCACCAGCACGAAAAAGCATAGAAAAAACCAATAATCAGCACAGCCCCGTAGGTAGCGCGGGGAATGGTTTTTTCAGGATCACGGGCTTCATCACGGAAAATGGCCGTGGCTTCAAACCCCAGAAAGCCGGTAATGGCAAACAGCAGCGCCACGGCAAACGGGCCGGAGGCAACGCTTTCCGCCCCCGCCGGTGCCGCAACCGGTACCGGATGCCACACAATGGCGGCGTTCATGATCAGGACAACCCCGATTTCAAGCACAAGGGCCACCCCCAGCACGCGCGAGCTGAGTTCGATATGCCGGTAGCCCAGAAACGCCACCAGAATAAGGGCCAGCAGAGCATACACCCACCATGGCAAGGCAGGACCACCCCACTGGCGCACGGCATCATCCATCGCCCAGCCAAAAAAGCCATATACGCCAAGCTGAATGGCCGTATAGGTCAGCAATGCCAGAAAGGCGCTCCCCCGCCCGGCCCGCGCTCCCAGCCCTTCGCGCACATAGGTAAAAAACGCACCCGCCTGCGTGATATGCGGCGTCATGGTGACAAAACCGACAGAAAACAGCAAAAGCACGAACGAAGCCGCCGCAAAGCCTGTCCAGGCCAGCGCCCCGTTCCCCTGTGCAATGGCCAGCGGCACGTTACCGCTGACAACCGTTAGCGGGGCGGCGGCGGCCATCACCATGAAGATGATTTCCGCAACACCCAGATTCCCCGAAAGGCGGCCGTGTACCGGCCCTTCAGCACTGGTGGCGGCAGAATGGTCCGTGCTCATGGCATGTCCTTTTCAAAAGCGGCGACCAGACTCTGATATGAAGCAGGGCGCCTGTCCTGCAGATAGGGGTTTGCATGCTGGGCGCGGGCAACAACCTGCGCCGAAACATCTGCTGTAATCAGCCCCGTGCCCTGCTCGATCCGGGCAAGAACCGAGGCATCAGGGGCGACAATCTGGCTGTTGCCGACATAGCGGGTCTGGCCTTCCTGCCCATCGTGATTGATGTAGGCGATATAAATCTGGTTTTCCCACGCGCGGGTGCGGATAACCTCGCGGGCAATAAACGTGAACGGCTCCATCTGGGCGGTTGGCACCAGTAGCAGTTCGCACCCCGCCAGAGCGGTGGCGCGCACATATTCGGGAAACTCCACATCGTAACAGATCATGCTGGCAAGGCGCATGCCCTGATAGGTAATGACTTCGGGCGGGGCGGAGCCGGGCAGGAAAAAGGCCCGGTCCAGTTCGCCAAACAGATGCTGCTTGCGGTAATGCAGCAGGGTATGGCCCTCGGCATCCACAAGGGTTGCGCTGTTATAAAGCCCCTGCTCGGTATGTTCGGCATAGCCGACCAAAATGGCCACACCATGCGCTGCCGCCATGGCCCGGATAGCGGGCAGCGGATCAAAACGGGCCAGATCGCGCAGGCTTTCGCCTATGTCGTAGCCTGTTACAAACAGTTCCGGCGTGACAAGCAACTGGACATTGTCCTGACGGGCACGCACCACGGCCTGCCCCAGTTCGGTCAGGTTTGCGTCCACCCTGCCGGGCGTGCCTGCGGTCTGGAGGCCGGCTATACGCATGAGCGTGTCATCCTGTTTCTATATCAAAACAATTACGTCACTATAGGCACAGCGATGGGGAACTCAATGCCCTCGCAAGACACATTCCCCGTCCCCACACCGTGAACACACACGCACCATGCCATGGCGGGCGCAAAGCCATTCATGATATGTACAGAAATTCCATAATCTGAAAGAATCTGTACTGGTGTCCTCCGCGCCGACTTTCGGGAATTTTTCCGCTGCCTCGTCCATTCAACTGGATGCCACCCTGCCCACACCGCTGGTGGCGCAGCTTGCCACCCGTCTGGGCACGCTCATCCGCAATGGCGATATTCCCGCCGGGGAGCGTATTCCTTCCATCCGGCATATGGCGCGGCTGTGCAGGGTCAGCCCCCTGACCGTAGCCAACGCCTATACCCGACTGGTAGAAGCCGGGGTGCTGGTGGCGCATGCGCGGAGCGGATATTTCGCGGCCCGTACAGCCCCGCCCCCCCGGCCAGACCCCGGTGAGGACGACCCGCTCTGGCTGCTTCAGCATGCGTATGAAACCACGGCCCCCACCATAAAAGCCGGGTGCGGCTGGCTGTCGGAGCAGTATCGCTACTCCCTGTCCGTGCGCCGCGCGCTGGAGCGGCTGGCACGCTCCGACCTGCTGCCCACCTTTCTGGATTACGGAAACCCCGCAGGCTTTCCCGCACTCCGGCTGGCTATCCGCCAGCTTCTGGCGCGCAGGGCCATTCCCTGCCCCGAAGAAGGTATCGTGCTCACCCATGGTGCCTCGCAGGGGCTGGAACTGGCCCTGCGTGCCTGCACAAAACCGGGCGACACGGTGCTGGTGGATGACCCCGGCTACTGCAACCTCTACCCCCTTTTGCACATGCTCGGCCTGAGCGCACGCGGCGTGCCCCGCACCAAAGAAGGGGTGGATATCACAGCCCTTGAACACATTCTGGCGCATGAACGCGCCACCGTTATGGTCACAACATCCGTGCTGCATAACCCCACCGGCGTCTGCTCCACGGCCGCCAACATAACGGCGCTGTACGCACTGGCCTGCCAGCATGGACTGACCGTGATCGAGGACAATATCTTTCTCGACCTTGCCCCCCAGACCCAGCCCTGCCTTGCCCGCATGGATACCGAGGAGCGTGTGGTGCATGTCGGCAGTTTTTCAAAAACCATTACCCCCGGCCTGAGGGTTGGTTATGTGCGCTGCGCACCCGATCTGGCCCGGCGGATAATGGAATACAAAATGGCCGTGGGGCTGACCTCATCCTCGCTCAACGAGGCGCTGGTCTGCTCCATCCTGCAAGGCGGTTTTTACCACTCGCATCTGGCGGACCTGCGCGAAGGGCTTTTCAAGGCGCAGAAAGCCACCTGCGCCGCCCTGCTCAAAGCCGGTCTGGCCCTGTACACACAGCCTTCGGGCGGCATGTTCGTATGGGCGCGCTTTCCGGGGGACAAACAGGTCCGCACCATCATGCGCCGCGCCGCACAGGCCGATATCCTGCTTGCCCCCGGCAGCCTGTTTTGCCCTACCGGGCAGGATACGCCGTGGTTCCGTTTCAATGTCACGCAATGTGACAGCCCCACACTCCTGACCTTTCTACGCACCGAAGCCCGGAGCGGTTTCTGAGCGGGAGCCACCCCCCGCCCCGCGCGTTACGGATAAACCGATGGCCTACCCCCCGGCACACCCACCCCGGATAACGGTAAGGAGCCCCCATGATAGAACTGACGATAGAACAGCGGCGACGCAGTCTAGGAGGCGGGCTGGAAGTGGGCCGTGTGCTGCCCCATGCCCGCAGACGCATGGTGGGGCCGTTCATTTTTTTTGATCATCTCGGCCCGCTGGATCTGCCTCAGGGCGTGGACCGCCATGTGGATGTGCGGCCCCACCCCCATATCGGCCTTTCGACTGTTACCTATCTTTTCTCAGGCGAGATCATGCACCGCGACAGTCTGGGGTCGGAGCAGGCCGTGCGGCCGGATGCCGTCAACTGGATGACAGCCGGGCGGGGCATTACCCATAGCGAGCGTTTTGAGAAAGCCCGCGCCATGGGGGACCACCTGCACGGCATTCAGGCCTGGGTTGCCCTCCCCCGTGAAGAGGAGGAATCAGCCCCCTCCTTCGCGCATCTGGCCGGTGAGGACCTGCCCCACTGGGCCGAGGCCGGACTCCATGGCCAGCTTATTGCCGGCAGCGCTTACGGACTTACGGCAGCAGCGCGCACGCACTCGCCGCTTTTTTACGTGCATCTTGAACTCGCAGCCGGCGCCCGCGCGGAACTGCCCACCGCTTACCCCGAACGGGCACTCTACATTGCCAGAGGCCGTATCCACCTCGATCATCAGGAGTATGAAGCCGGGCGGATGCTGGTTGTCAGCCCCGGCAGCACATGGTTTGAAGCCGTTGAGCCATCAACCGTCATGCTGTTGGGGGGTGAGCCGATAGGCGAGCGGTTTCTGTTGTGGAATTTTGTCAGTTCATCAAAGGAACGTCTGACACAGGCCGCCATGGACTGGCAGGCGGGTCGCATGAAACTACCCGATGCCGACCACGATGAGTTTATTCCCCTCCCCGCTGGCACCCTGCCGCCCCAGACACCCCCGGCTACCTGATTACGTAAATGTTCATACTGATAGCGTAAGCGTGTTTACGCATTGAGCCCACGGCATTCTATCGTCCGCCTCAACCGACGGATAGCCGGCCCGGCGTAACCAGCCATGAGGCATGACCATGAAAACAGCAACCCTGCTCGCTGCCCTGTTCACGGACTGCGCTCTCGGGCGCAACGGGCTGTTATGGGCCAGTCTGCTTTTGGGGGTGGCGGCTTTCTGCCTTGCGCCTGTCCACCCTGCCGCCCTGTTGCTGCTTGTGCCCGCGCTGGCGGTTTTTGCCCTGTGCCTGATCGACCTGATACAAACCCGGCACAGCCTCAGGCGCAATTTCCCTGCTTCCGCACGGTTTCGCTGGTTTTTTGAATGGCTGCGCCCGTTCCTGCGTTCCTATATTGTCGAGGGCGATCTGGAAGGCCGCCCGTTCAGTCTGGACACGCGCGCACTGGTCTATGCCCGCGCTACAGGGGCTACGGATGCGCATCCTTTCGGCACGGAACTAGATGTTTATGACGGCGAATATGAATGGCTGGCCCATTCCATGGTACCCAATACCCATGCCGATGCCGCCATGCGGGTGCAGGTGGGCTCCAGCCAGTGCACGCAGCCCTATTCCGCCTCCCGGCTGAACATTTCCGCCATGTCGTTTGGCGCGTTGAGCGCCAATGCAATCGAAGCGCTCAACCTTGGCGCAAAAATGGGCGGTTTTTACCATGATACCGGCGAGGGTGGCCTCTCCCCCTACCATCTGCGCCACGGGGGCGATATCGTCTGGGAACTGGGGTCGGGTTATTTTGGCTGCCGCACGGCGGATGGGCAGTTCGACCCCGAGCGTTTTCGCGACCGTGCATCTGACGAACGGGTGAAAATGACCGAAATCAAGCTCTCGCAAGGGGCCAAACCGGGGCATGGTGGCGTGTTGCCCGGCCCTAAGGTGTCAGAAGAAATTGCCCATATCCGTGGTGTTCCCGCCGGGCAGGACTGCCTTTCCCCCGCAGCCCACAGCGCATTTTCCACACCAAGGGAACTGCTGGAATTTGCTGCCAGAATGCGCGAACTGTCCGGTGGCAAACCGGTGGGGATCAAACTCTGCGTAGGCTACCCACACGAACTCTTTGCCGTAACCAAAGCCATGCTGGCCAGCGGTATCTTGCTTGATTTTATCGTCATAGACGGGGCCGAAGGCGGCACGGGAGCCGCCCCGCAGGAATTATCGGACAGTCTGGGCACCCCCCTGCGCGAAGGGCTTATTCTCGCGCGCAACGCGCTCGTAGGCGCTGGCCTGCGGGGGCAGGTCAAACTGGCGGCCTCGGGCAAGGTGGCCTCGGCAGCGGGTATCGCCATGCACGCGGCCCTTGGGGCTGACTGGTGCAACGCCGCGCGGGCTTTCATGTTCTCACTGGGCTGTATCCAGTCCATGCGCTGCCATACCGATACCTGCCCAACCGGCATTGCCACGCAATCCCCAGCGCGGCAACGTGGGCTTGTCGTTTCAGAAAAAGCTGAACGGGTTGCGCGGTTTCATAAGTCAACACTGAATGCGCTGCATGAAATCGTGGTGGCAGCTGGCCTGAATTCACCGGATGATTTCAAGCCAGCCCATCTACGCCACCGTATCAATGTGGCGCAGGCATTACAGATGGACGAACTTTATCCGTTCGTTGCCCCGGGAGAACTGATCGCCGGGACAGACCACCCCCTGCTGCGCCGCTGGTGGGATGAAGCCGACCCGGACAGCTTCCGCGCACGCCTGCGGCACTAAACCTTACAAACTTAGTAAATCTCAGGAACAATCATGGATTCAGGCGTCGGCTGACGTTCATAATCCGGGTGATGAACACGCTCGGGCAGCACGATTTCAGGGTGCTGCACATCTTCATACGGCACCTGAGACAGCAGATGGGAAATACAGTTGAGGCGCGCACGTTTTTTATCCACACCCTGCACAACCCACCACGGCGCTTCAGGAATACTGGAGCGTTCTAGCATGACTTCCTTGGCCCGGGTATACAGCTCCCAGCGGCGGCGGCTTTCCAGATCCATGGGGGAAAGCTTCCACTGTTTCAGTGGGTCTTCTATCCGGGCACGAAAGCGGGCTTCCTGCTCATCATCCGTGATAGAAAACCAGTATTTTACCACCTGAATACCGCTACGCACGAGCATACGCTCGAATTCCGGCACGGAGCGGAAAAATTCTTCATACTGCTCGTCTGTGCAGAACCCCATAACCCGTTCCACCCCGGCACGGTTATACCAGCTCCGGTCAAAAAGAACGATTTCGCCCGCAGCAGGCAGGTGGGCGATATAGCGCTGGAAATACCACTGTGTACGCTCACGGTCGTTAGGCGCAGGCAGTGCCGCCACCCGGCAGATACGCGGGTTGAGCCGCTGGGCTATCCGCTTGATTGCCCCACCCTTGCCTGCGGCATCACGCCCTTCAAACAGCACGACCAGCCGGTGCCCGGTGGCCTTTACCCAATCCTGCAGCCTGACCAGTTCGCCCTGCAACCGCACCAGTTCACGAAAATAGACCCGGCGGAAGGCTTTTTCCTCCTCATCAAGAGAGCCGCCTGCGGCTTCCTCTTCCAAGGAGAGTTCAAACTCTTCATCCAGATCATCAATGATTTCACGGCGTATCTGCACACGGACGCGCTCTTCGGGGGTCAGGCTTTCCAGATACTCGTCGTAGGCCATGGTTTTTCCTTTCATGCAAAGGATCACACGTTCCACAGAGCGCATGATATCGGGTATTCATTGGGTAACATTATTGTTTTCAGAATTTTACCCTGCGGACGGCATACGCTCCACCCGCAGGACACAAAAACCTGTTTTCAGAAAATATGACGGAAAACAAAAAATAATACACCGCTCAGCAGCATCGCGGCCGGAAGGGTTACAATCCACGCCATGGCCATGGTGCGCAGGGTACGCCACTGCAGGCCGGAACCTGCCGCCGCCATGGTGCCCGCAACACCGCTTGAGAGAATATGCGTAGTGGAAACCGGCAGCCCAAAGCCTTCCGCCAGCCCGATCGTGCCCATGGCAACAATTTCAGCCGAAGCGCCCTGCGCGTAGTTGAGATGGGTCTTGCCGATTTTCTCGCCCACCGTCACGACAATACGCTTCCAGCCCACCATTGTGCCCATGCCCAGAGCTACGGCCACCGCAATCTTGACCCATGTGGGAATGAACCGCGTACCAGCATTAAGCTGGCCCATAAAGCCCTTGAGGTCTGCTGCTTCCTTGCCTTCAAACACCGTGGTTTTTGTCAGGACACGGATGGCGTCAGACACCAGGTACATGTCCGTACGGACGTTAGGCACTTCCGCTGCGGGGATGGCGTTCAACGAGTGATACCCCTTGACCGAGGCCGTGATGTCGTCCGACAGAACCGCCAGCGCGCTGTATACCTGCGGCGTATCGACATGCCGGTTTCTCAGCGCCTCTGTCACCTGCGAGCGGGCATCGGCCACACTCGGTGCGCGCACTTCCTTGGCATGGTGCTGGAAAACGGTGCTTGCATCACCAGCCATCTGCACAAAAGCGGGCATGGCCGTTTCGGGCATGGCGCGGTTCAGGGCATAGGCGGTGGGGGCCGCGCCAATCAGGATGAGCATGATCAGGCCCATGCCTTTCTGACCGTCATTACCACCATGGAAATAGGAAACACCCGTACAGGTGCCAATCAGCATCCCACGGATCCACAGTGGCGGCGGCTTGTGGCCTTCAGGCGCTTCAAACAGCACGCGCTGGCGTATCAGAACCCGGAAAGTCCAGAACAGCAGCATGGAAAGAATGAAGCCACAGAGCGGGCTGAACAGCAGCGCGCTGAATACTTTCTGCACCTGCGACCAGTCCACGCCATAAGTGGCCATACCGGCTGGTGCCATAAGCTGGTTTGCAATCCCTACCCCCATGATCGAGCCGATGAGGGCATGGGAGGAACTGTTGGGGATACCCAGCGCCCATGTGGCGAGGTTCCACAAAATGGCAGCAATCAGCAGAGCGAAAATCATGGCATGGCCTGCGCCACCGCCAACCTGCAGGATAAGCTCGACCGGCAGCAGCGTGACAACACTATACGCCACCGCCCCGGAGGATACGAGCACACCCAGAAGGTTCCACATACCCGACCACACAACCGCCACCAGCGGCGGCATGCTGTTAGTGTAGATAACGGTTGCGACGGCATTGGCCGTATCGTGAAAACCGTTGACGAATTCAAAGCCGAGCGCAATCAGCAGCGCCAGCGCCAGAAGGGCGAAAGCACCAACGGCTATCCCCTGTTCGCCTGCGGCCTGCAGGTCGGTTAGAACGCTGTAGCCCACAAAGGCCAGCGCTGCGGCAATAACCGTCAGAAAAAGCAGCCTGAAGGCCGGAGCTTCGCCAGCATTCATGCGCGGGCGCAGATAGCGGCCCTGTGAGACACTTGCATCAGACAAAATTCTGTCTTCCCTGATTTTCAGAAAGTTTGTCTATTTTGGCGACGCTAAAAATAATAAACAGTTAAATTATTATGAAAGATGAATGCACACCCAAAATATATAACTAAATTAATGAACACTATAAGTTTTTATAGAAATTCTCCTCCTTTGAATCATTCAATAAAAGACACCCCTTAGCCTGTAAAAATATACCTTCACGCTATCCATAATAGCAGCCCCAAAAAACCCGGATTTTATATCCGATTACATGGTGTGGTTCCGCCCCCGCCACCACGAAGAAGTCCATGGATTCCAACAGTTTGCCAATCGCTTCATGAAGCTCTGCCGGGAACGGTTACGCACCTACGCACTGGTCTTGCATGGCCACGTTTTTGTAACGCAAAACAGGCGGCCCCATGCTGGAGCCGCCTGTTTTCATGTGTAGAACAAAGCGGAGTATGAGCGCTTAGCGGCGTCTGGGCGAAATCAGCCACGCATCCGCATAACGTGCGCTGCCCCGCAGATGCGGCCGCGCCAGCGCCAGATAGGCGAGGGCTGTGGCCACCACAAGCGCAAGACCGATCCACATGCTGTAATTGATATACCATGGCGCATCCGGCATGCGGGGCCACAGGATATTGATAATGGCGAGCACACCATAAGCCAGTGCTGCAATATTAACCGCAAAACCCCAGCGCCCGAGAGTAAACGGTCCCCCCGGCTGCCAGCCGCGCAGACGGGCATAGAGCGCACCCGCCACCACCATCTGGAAGGCCACGTAAATCCCCACCACCGCAAAGCTGACGATGGTTGTAAGCGCATCCTGCGCAAACAGGCCCAACAGCACGATAGCGCCCGGCACCAGCCCGGAAAGATAGAGTGCATTTACCGGCACATGCCGGGTCGAAACCCGTGAAAGCGGTGCAGACCCCGCAACCATACCATCCCGCGCGAAGGAGTAGATCAGCCGGCTGACTGCCGCCTGTAGGCTAAGCACGCAGGACATGAAAGACACCATTACAATAGCCGCAACCCCCTTGGTGCCAGTAGGGCCGAAGGCGTTCATCAGCACATCGCTCAGCGCATTGGGAGATTTGCCCGAAATCACTGCCGGAATATCGGGCACGGCCAGTAGCAGTGCGGCACAGGCAAAAATGGATGCCCCCACCCCGATATAGATGGTCATGCGCATGGCTTTGGGAATCTGGCGGCCGGGATCTGGAATTTCCTCAGCCACATCGCCACAGGCCTCAAACCCGTAGCACGAGAACAGCCCGAGCAGCGATGCCGCCAGAAAAGCAGGCAGATAACTGCCATTGGCCGGTGCGGCGTTCATAGGGTCAAGCAATGCGCCCAGCGTATTCACCCGGTGGAAGGCCAGCAGATACCCACCAACAAACAGGGCCCCCACCAGTTCGCAGATAAAACCGAACATGGCCACACGTGCGAGCAATTTTGTGCCCGCGAGGTTACACAGTGTGGAGAGCGCAATCAGTGCCACGGCTATAGCCGTTGTCAGGCCCGGCGCGCTGGAGCCCCCTGTCAGCAAAGCCAGAAACGGAGCCGCCCCCGTTGCCACGGCGGCAATGGTGGTAAACAGCGCCCAGACATAAACCCACGCCGTCACCCACGACCATTTGCGCCCCACCAGCCTGCGTGCCCATGGGTAAAGTCCGCCAGAAATGGGAAACTGCGCTACGACCTCACCAAAAATCAGCGCCACCAGAAACTGGCCAATACCCGCCAGCACGTAAGACCAGATCATGGGGCCACCGCCTGTCTGCAGGCTGGTGTCAAACAGGGTGTACACCCCCACCACGGGCGACAGATAGGTAAAACCCAGTGCAAAATTCTCAATCATCGACATGGAGCGGTCGAAATCCGACTTCACTCCCAGCGCCGCCAGACTGGCGGCATCGTCGGTAGCGGGTACCGGTGCGTGATCCATGGCGGGTCCTTTTTTCCGGTTGGAGCAAAGCTGATGGCTTGCGAAGGCTCCAGCATAGAAAAATGTTTCGGAATCGCACCAGTCTGTAATGCCCCTGCCCAGCTATCGCTCTATCCGATAGCTCCGGCCCATATCCCGCTCTCTAGCGCCCGCTCTCCTTCTGCTCCGCAAACAGGTCGGGCCTGCGGCGGGCCATCCAGGCGAACAGGCGCACGCTCAGCCCGCGGAACAGGGGAATATCCTCGGCCAACAGCACCACACCCAGCGGCAGCATCCAGATACCCAGCAGGGGCAGGAAAGATAAAAACCCACCCAGCAGAAACAGAAATCCCGCAAACATCCTGAGCGTGCGCCGCTCTGCCGCCAGCAGCCAGCGCACCCAGTCCGCCAGACGCGCAGGCAGACGGGCCACCAGCGCATCGCGCCGCTGTTTTCTCAGCCGTTCGGTTTCGTTGTCAGGTTCCGTTTCCGCCGCCATGAACTGTCATGACCCTCCCTGTCACCAATAGCTACCGTACCGCCTTACAGGCTCTGCAAGGTGTACAGCCTGCGGTACAGGCCGTTTTCCTTGCTCACCAGTGTATCATGCGGGCCGTCTTCCACCACGCGCCCATGCTCGAACACCACAATACGGTCCAGCCCCCGCACGGTCGCCAGACGGTGCGCCACCACCAGCACCGTGCGCCCCTGCATCAGCCGTTCCATTGCCTGCTGCACCAGAGCCTCGGACTCCGAATCCAGACTGGCCGTTGCCTCATCCATGACCAGAATAGGCGCATCGGCCAGAAAAGCACGGGCAATGGCCACACGCTGGCGCTCCCCGCCGGACAGCTTGATGCCACGCTCCCCCACTAGGGTTTCATACCCATCGGGCAGACGGTCGATAAAGCGGGAGGCATTGGCCAGCCGCGCGGCCTCCTCTATCTGCGCGCGCGTGGCACCGGGGCACCCATACGCAATGTTTTCCGCCAGACTGCGGTGGAACAGCATGGGCTCCTGCGGCACCAGCGCAATACGCGCCCGCAGGGCCGACTGGCGCACCGTGGCAATATCCGTGCCATCCACCCGGATCACGCCCGCCTGTGGCGCGTAAAGCCGCTGGAGCAGCTTGGTAAATGTTGTCTTGCCTGAGCCTGATGGCCCCACCAGCCCTACTCGGCTGCCCGGCGCGATTGTCAGGGAAAAGTCATCAAACAACGCTTTCGCCTGCCCCGGATAGCAGAAGCGGACATGCTCGAAGCTGATCGCGCCTTGTGTAACCTGCAAAGGCTGCGGGTTCACCGGGTCCGCCACGGCTGCGGGCGTACGCCACAGCAGCAGCAGTTCCTCCATTTCATTGACAGAGCGCTGCACAACCGAAACCTGCTGGCCAATCTCGCGCAGGTAGCCCTGCACAAGAAAGGTCATGGTCAGCACATAGGCGACATCTCCGGGGCCAGCCCGGCCAGCGGCCCACAGCCAGATAGCACCGCCCGCCAGTGCGAGCCGCATGACCATGACCGCCGCTGCCTGAATATTGGCGCTGTCCGTCCCGCGCACCCACATATGCGCCGTTGCCTTGCGCCACTGGCTGACAATGCGCGCCAGCCGTGCATCCTCACGCTCTTCCGCGCCAAAAGCCTTCACCACGGCATTGCAGGTTATGGCATCGGCCAGAGCTGCCCCCATGCGGCTGTCGCCCTCATTGGCCGCCTGTGCGGATGGGGCCACGTAACGCAGGGTCAAGGTGCAGGAAAGTGCAACAAACAGCACGGAAAGCACGCCCAGTAGCACCCCCATGGCCAGCCAGTGCCAGCCCAGCACAAGGGTGGTGAGCACCAGCAGCGCCACTTCGGGCAGCAGCAGGAGCAGCAGCGTATCATCCAGCATATCCACCGCCCACATGCCGCGCGTAAGCCGCCGCACGGTGGAACCGGCGAAGGTGCTGGCATGCCAGTCGGTTGACAGCCGCTGGACATGGGCAAAGGCCTCGGTGCCTATTTTCTGCATGACCTGCGTGGTCAGCCGCGTAATGCCAAGATAGGCCCCCCGCTTGGCCAGCACGCTAAAAAAGCCGCACCCGGCCATGGCCGCGAGCATCCACAGCGCATCATGCCCCACCTCCGCCACCGGGCGCGCCACGTCGGCTACCAACTGCCCGGCAATAACGGGCATCAGCACATCCGCCACGGTGGCCAGCATGGTTCCGGCCAGCGTAACGGCCAGCGGCACCGGAAAGCCCAGCCAGTGCCGGGCCACAAAGCGCAGCACATCAATAAACAGGCTTGTTTTCCGCGCGGCGGTAGCCACCCCGGAACCACTCACAGGCATACGGACACCCCGAACAGGTCAGTCAAACAGATGGATCATTCTTTCTGGCGCATAAATGCGTGCACAGCCTGTATCGTGAAAGGGGGTGGTTGCACAAATACCCCCCATCCCTGACACTATCACCCGAACAGACCAGCCGCAGGCCCCCCCTTATGCCCCCAAA